>NZ_JPDP02000160.1:0-221383 GCF_000732685.2 Sphingomonas sp. STIS6.2 | reverse complement strand
GCCGCGGCCGGTCTCGCCCGCGCTGCACCCGACCATCGTGCCGCCCAGTACAAGGGCCGACAGCCCCATCGAAAGAAGGATTCGTGTCGTCATCGGCTATGATCCCACCGGTTCATTTCGGGGCCCTGGTCACGGGAAGCTGCGCAACGAGCGCGTCGACCTCGGGCAGATTTTGAAGAAAGGCATCGAGCGCGAGCGTCACGAGGTGTTGCGACGAATGCCGCGTCATCGCACTCGCCAGCCGCAGCCGGACATGCCGGTCGCTGTCGAGGCGGAGTGTAAAGGCGGCCTTGCCGTTGCGCGTTCTGGCTGCGCTCTCGCGCGCGATCCGGCGTGCGGTCGCAACCGTCACCGACGTGACAGAAGCGGCATCATCCTCGACCGGTACGACCGTGGCCGTACCGAGCGCGAGCGGCCGCATCGCCGGGCGTGCGTCGCCCTTGCGCGCCAGCAGCGACGCCGACAGCGAGCCCAGCGGCTTCGGCA
Organism: Sphingomonas sp. STIS6.2; assembly: GCF_000732685.2. Lineage (NCBI taxonomy): Bacteria > Pseudomonadati > Pseudomonadota > Alphaproteobacteria > Sphingomonadales > Sphingomonadaceae > Sphingomonas > Sphingomonas sp. STIS6.2. Next base: position 220,897 of record NZ_JPDP02000160.1, on the reverse strand, counting down.
GGTCGGCCGATTCGGGATGCGACTGGACGGGCGGGCGGGCGGGCATCGCGCTCATCCGACCACCCGCCGGCCGAAGCCCGGCGCGGGCCCGCGCTGCCCGAACCCCGCGCCTGCGTTCGGCACGCTGAACACCGTGCGCCGGAAATTCTTTTCGAGCCGGTCGGTGACATAGGCCCAGAGCGCTTCGATCTCCGCCGCGGACTTGCCCTTGGGATCGACCTCCATGACCGTGCGGCCGTCGATCATCGAGGCGGCGAAATCGGTGCGCTGGTGGATCGTCATCGGCGCGACGGTGCCGTGCTGAGAGAGCGCGACGATCGCCTCGGCCGTGATCCGCGCCTTGGGGGTCGCGGCATTGACGACGAAGATCAGCGGCTTGCCCGCGCGATCGCACAGATCGACGGTCGCACCGACCGCGCGCAGGTCATGCGGGCTCGGCCGGGTTGGCACGACGATCAGCTCCGCGATCTGGATCACCGTCTGGATCGCGACCGTGATCGACGGCGGCGTGTCGATCACCGCCAGCTTGAACCCCTGCTGGCGAAGAATTTCGAGATCGGCGGCGAGCCGCGCGACCGTGGTCTGCGCCAGCGCCGGCGCCTCCGCCTCGCGCTCGTTCCACCAGTCGGTCAGCGACGCTTGCGGATCGATATCGATCAGCACGACCGGCCCCTGCCCGGCGCGCTCCGCCTGGACCGCGAGATGCCCGGACAGTGTCGTCTTTCCCGACCCGCCTTTCTGCGATGCCATCGCCAGAACGCGCATAAGCCCCCTTACGTCTCGTCAACCAAGGCACGCGATGCCATGCCAGCGGATAAGAAGCGGTTAACGCGTGGTTCCCAAGCCGTTACGACGACGTGCTGCGCCCCCGCACCCGACGGCGCACGGCTTAACCCGATCTTTGCCTTCGCCGGGCTATCGCGACATGACGATCATCATTTGGCTTTAACGAGGTACTCGATGCGCAACCTGATTCTGGGCGCGGCGGCGACGGTGGCAGCGCTGGGCGCGGTGCCGGCCGCGGCGGACGTGAAGGCCGGCGTCGATGCCTGGAGCCGCGGCGACTATGCGACCGCGATCGACCAGTGGCGTCCGCTCGCGATCGCGGGTGACGCCGATGCGCAGTTCAATCTCGCCCAGGCCTATAAGCTCGGCCGCGGCGTCACGCTCGACCCCGCGCTCGCCGAAAGCTGGTTCCGCAAGGCGGCGCTGCAGGGTCATGTCCAGGCGCAGGACAATTACGGCCTCGCGCTGTTCCAGGCCAACAAGAAGGCGGACGCGCTGCCCTGGCTCGAAAAGTCGGTGGCGCGCGGCGAACCGCGGACTCAGCTCGTGCTCGGGACGATGTTGTTCAACGGCGACGCGGTCCCCCGCGACTATCCGCGCGCCTATGCGCTGATGTCGCGCGCGAGCACGTCGGGATTGCAGTCGGCCTCGCAGACGCTGGCGCAGATGGACCAGTATATCTCCCCCGAAGACCGCCAGCGCGGCACGGCGCTCGCCGAGCGCTATGCAGCGCAGGAAAAGATCGCGCGGTCGGGACTGTCGCCTGCGTCGCCGCCGCCGATCTCGGCCACTGGCCCTGCCAGGCCCGCTCCCCAGCCCGCTCCCCGGCCGGTGACGCCGGTCGCGCGCACCACGGTCCCCGCCTCATCCGTGTCCCCCGCGCCGGTGCCCCCGCGCGCTGCGCCGGAGCGTGCTGCCTCGCAAGCCGCGACCAGACCCGCACCGGTCACCCCGCCCCGGCTCGCGTCCGCGCCCAAGCCGGCGCCGAAGCCCGTGCCGAAGCCAGCAGCGAAGCCGGTGGCCGGGTCGGGGAAATGGCGGATCCAGCTTGGCGCGTTCCGCGATCGCGGCAATGCCGAGACGCTGTGGGGCAAGGTCAAGGGCAGGCTGGGCGGCGCGCAGCCCAGCTATGTCGCGGCGGGACCGGTGACGCGGCTGCAGGCGGGCGGATTCGCCAGCCGGGCGGACGCGACGCGCGCCTGCGCCGCGTCAGGCCAGCCCTGCGTCATCGTCGCCCCCTGACGCATCCCGACACGCCCGGCGTTCAGCCGCGCCGGCTCGGGATCCAGCTCGTGTCGCGTTCCGGACTTTGCGGCAACGCGGCGAGGACCGCCAGCGCGTCGCGGTCGTCGATCGTGATGACCCCGCGCCGCCACGTCGCGATCCCCGAGGTCCGCAGCTGGCGCAGCGTCCGGTTGACATAGACCGGGGTCAGCCCGGTCATGTCGCCGATATCCTCCTGCGTCAGCGGCACCGGCACGACGTTCTCGATCGTCGGGTCGTTGCGCCGCAGCCGGGTGCGCAGTTCGAGGATCAGCGCGGCGATCCGGCTCGCCGCGCTGGTCCGCCCGATCGACGCCAGCCGCTCCATCAACACGACACGCTCCTGCTGCGAGACGAGGAAGAGCAGGGCCGCGAGCCGCGGGTTGCTGCTGAACACCTGCCCGATCGCTGCGGTCTCGATCACGCCGAGCTTCGCCGCCGAGACGGCTTCGATCGTGTCACACGCGGTCGGGGCGGCAAGGCTCGGCATCCCGACCAGATCGCCGGGCAGATGAACCTTGACGATCTGCCGCGCGCTCTCGCCGACGATGATGCTGCACGCGACCCAGCCGCTCAGCAGCATATAGACCTGCGGGTCGGGCGAGCCCTGCATCCGCAGGGTATCACCACGCTTCAACCCGATCGTCGGCCCGGCGAGCCGCCGGAAGGTATCAATGTCGTCGTCATCCGCACAGGTGAACGCCTTGAAGCGCTCATAATCCCAGCCAGCATCCATTCGTCTCAGCCAATCGATCGTAAGTCTTTGGCGCGACCCCTAAATTTTGCGCGTGACTTGGCAAGCTGAGATATGGTGCACGGCCTTAACCTGGATCACCAAAGTGGGACTCGGCGGCCTACGGACGCAATCGACGGGGGTTAATCGATTACCCACGCCGCACGGGGCAGCCCCTGTGCGTAGAGCAGCGTGGTCAGATCGCCATGGTCGATCCTCGCCGCCGCCGCCGCCGCGACGATCGGCTTGGCGTGATACGCGACGCCCAGGCCGGCCGCTTCGATCATCGCCAGGTCGTTCGCGCCGTCGCCGACCGCCAGCGACTGTCCCTCGACCAGCTGCCCGTCAGCGATTGCCGCGCGCAGCGTCGTCAGCTTGGTCTGCGATCCGACGATCGGCTTTTCGACCGCCCCCGTCAGCACGCCGCGCTCGACCTTCAGGACATTGGCGATCGCGCGGTCGAAACCGATCTCGCGCGCGACCGGCTCAGCAAAACGCGTGAACCCGCCCGAGACGAGCACCGTCGCGGCCCCTTGGGCGCGCATCGTCCGCACCAGCGCCTTGGCGCCCGGCATGATCCGGACCCGTTCGGAAAGGCAGCGTTCGATGTCGCTCTCAGCCAGCCCCTCAAGCAGCGCGACGCGCGCATCGAGTGCCGCCTCGAAGTCCAGTTCCCCGCGCATCGCGCGCTCGGTGATCTCGGCGATCTGCGGCTTGATGCCTGCATAGTCGGCGAGCTCGTCGATGCACTCTACGGTGATCATCGTCGAATCCATGTCCGCGATCAGCAGCGCCTTGGTCCGGGTCAGGCTCGACTGCACGACCACATCGGTCTTGCCGAACGCCCCCTCGAGCGCGGTCCGCGCCGCGTCGGGCGCCATGCCGAAGATCAGGTCGGCGGCGTCACCTTCGTCGATCCAGCCGCTCGCACCCGGCGCGCAGCCCGCATCGCGGAGCCGGTCCATCGCGGTCGAAATATCGCCTGCGGTCAGCGTGCCCGAGGCTATAAGCGTTGCCGTGAACATAGAACATCTCCCGAAGGTCGCGCTCATCGCAGGGCCGACCGCGAGCGGCAAGTCCGCGCTCGCGCTTGCCATCGCCGCGCGCCACGACGGCGTCGTCATCAATGCCGATTCCGCGCAGGTCTATGCCGATCTGCGCATCCTCACCGCGCGTCCTTCGGCCGAAGAGGAAGCGAGCGTCCCGCACCGCCTGTTCGGCCATGTCGACGCCGCCGACGCGACCTATTCCGCCGCGCGCTGGGCCGCGGAGGCGACGCGGGCAATCGACGAGGTGGTGGCGGAGCGCAGACTGCCGATCCTGGTCGGCGGCACCGGGCTCTATGTCCGCACTTTGCTCGACGGCATTGCCCCCGTCCCCGCGATCGACCCCGATCTGCGCGAAAAGGTCCGCGCGCTTCCCGTCGCCGAGGCGCATGCCGCGCTCGCGCTGCTCGACCCGCCCGCCGCCGCACGGCTCAACGCCGCCGACACCACGCGCGTCGCGCGCGCACTGGAGGTGGTCCGCGGGACCGGCCGCACGCTCGCCGACTGGCAGACCGAACGGGTGGGTGGGATCGGCGACCGTCTCGATGTCCGCGCGCTGATCCTGATCCCCGACCGCGACTGGCTGAACGCGCGCATCGACCAGCGCTTCGCCGAGATGGCCGAGACCAGCCAAGCGGAAGTCACCGCACTCCTCGCCCGCACCGACATCCCGCAGGACGCGCCGATCCGCCGCGCGATCGGCGTTCCCGAGATCGCCGCGCTCGTTCGCGGAGAGATGTCGAAAACCGACGCGATCGCGGCCGGATCGCTCGCCACGCGGCGCTATGCCAAGCGGCAATATACCTGGCTCCGGCACCAGCCCCCGGCCGCCTGGACGCGCACCGATGCACTCGATTTTTCAACGCGCTTGCAGCATTTTGAAACTATATTGCTAAAATGATGTTTGACACGCATCTTTTATATCGGTAGCCGCCCCCTCCACGAGGCGCTAAAGGCGGCGCATTCGAAAGGATTTTGACGTGATGACCGAGAAGAGTGGAGCCGATATCCTGATCGAGGCGCTGTGCGATCTCGGCGTGGAGGTCGTGTTCGGCTATCCGGGCGGTGCCGTGCTGCCGATCTACGACGCGCTGTTCCGCAGCGGCCGGATCAAGCACATCCTGGTGCGCCACGAACAGGCGGCGACGCATGCGGCGGAGGGCTATGCCCGCTCGACCGGCAAGCCCGGCGTGGTGCTCGTCACCTCGGGGCCCGGCGCGACCAATGCGGTCACCGGGATCACCGATGCGCTGATGGATTCGATCCCGATGGTGGTGATCACCGGTCAGGTGCCGACCGCGCTGATCGGCACCGACGCGTTCCAGGAGGCCGATACCGTCGGCATCACGCGCCATTGCTCGAAGCACAATTATCTCGTGAAGGACCCCGCCAAGCTCGGCGGGGTGATCCACGAGGCGTTCCACATCGCCACCTCGGGTCGTCCGGGGCCGGTGGTCGTCGACATCCCCAAGGACGTGCAGGTCGCGACCGCGCGCTATGCGAAGCCCGGCCCGATCCAGCACAAGACCTATCGCCCGCAGGTGAAGGCCGACCAGAGCCAGATCGAGCAGCTGGTGGACATGCTCGCCACGGCCGAACGTCCGGTCCTGTACACCGGCGGCGGCATCATCAATTCGGGCCCGGCTGCGAGCCAGCTGCTGTGTGAGCTGGTCCGCATCACCGGCGCACCGGTGACGTCGACGCTGATGGGCCTCGGCGCCTATCCCGCGAGCGGTGAGCAGTGGCTCGGCATGCTCGGGATGCACGGCACCTACGAGGCCAACATGGCGATGAACCAGGCCGACCTCGTCGTCGCGCTGGGCAGTCGGTTCGACGACCGCGTGACCGGCCGGCTCGACGCGTTCAGCCCGAATTCGCGGAAAGTGCACATCGACATCGATCGCTCGTCGGTGAACAAGACGGTGCGCGTCGATCTCGGCATCATCGCGGACGTCGGCCATGCGCTCGAGGACATGGTGCGGATCTGGAAGAGCCGTCAGCATCCCAAGCCCGACACCACCGACTGGCAGCGGCGGATCGCCGGCTGGCGTGCGGTCAAGTGCCTGGACTTCCCCGAGAACGACCCGAACGAGATCATGCCGCAGCGCGCGATCCGGGCGCTGTTCGACGCGACCAAGGCACGCAACCCGATCATCACGACCGAGGTCGGCCAGCACCAGATGTGGGCAGCACAGCATTTCAGGTTCGAAAAGCCGAACAAGTGGCTGACCAGCGGTGGTCTCGGCACGATGGGTTACGGCCTGCCCGCCGCGATCGGCGCGCAGCTCGGCAATCCGAACGCGCTGGTGATCGACATCGCCGGCGAGGCGTCGATCCAGATGAACATCCAGGAGCTGGCGACCGCCACCCAATACCGGTTGCCGGTGAAGATCTTCATCCTCAACAACCAGTATATGGGCATGGTCCGCCAGTGGCAGGAACTCACCTATGAGAGCCGCTACGCCGAGAGCTATTCGGATTCGCTGCCCGATTTCGTCCGGTTGGGCGAGGCATACGGCTGGAAGGGCATCCTGATCGAGACGCGCGACCAGCTCGACAGCGGGATCGCCGAGATGCTGGCCCATGACGGCCCGGTGATCGTCGATTGCCGCGTGTCGCAGCTGACCAACTGCTTCCCGATGATCCCGAGCGGTGCTGCGCATACCGACATGATCCTGCAGGCGAACGAAGTGTCGGGCACGATGGACGACGAAGCGAAGGCACTGGTTTGATGCATATTTCCCAGGAAAAGGCCGAGCGGCACACGCTCGCCGTGATCGTCGACAACGAACCGGGCATCCTCGCCCGGATCGCCGGCCTGTTCACCGCGCGCGGCTATAATATCGAGAGCCTGACCGTCTCGGAGATCACCGCCGACAAGGCGGTCAGCCGGATCACGATCGTCACCAGCGCATCTCCCGCGACGATGGAGCAAATCCTCGCGCAACTCGACCGGCTCGTCCCCGTCCACAAGGTCACCGACCTGACCGCGCAGGGCGCGCATGTCGAGCGCGAGCTGGCACTGGTCAAGGTGCGCGGCACCGGCGACCACCGGATCGAGGCGCTCCGCCTCGCCGACGTCTACCGCGCGCGCGTGGTCGATGCGACGACGTCGAGCTTCGTGTTCGAGGTGACCGGCGGGATCGACAAGATCGACAAGTTCGTCGAACTCATGGGCGAAGTCGGCCTGATCGAAGTCGCCCGCACCGGCATCGTCGCAATCGCCCGCGGCAAAGAGCCGGCCTGAATTTACCCCGTCATCCCGACGCAAGTCGGGACACAGAACCACGAACGGCGCCGCCTGGAACCCTGGGTTCCGGCGTTCGCCGGAATGACGAAAGAAGGAAGAATATAATGCGTGTCTATTACGATCGCGACGCCGACCTGAACCTGATCACCGAAAAGAAGATCGCGATCGTCGGTTACGGCTCGCAGGGCCATGCGCACGCGCAGAACCTGCGCGATTCGGGCGTCAAGGACGTCGCGATCGCGCTGCGCGAGGGCTCGCCAACCGCCAAGAAGGCGATCGAGGCCGGGTTCGCAGTCAAGTCGAACGCCGAGGCGGCCGCCTGGGCCGACATCGTCATGATCCTCGCGCCCGACGAGCATCAGGCCGCGATCTATGCGACCGACCTGCACGACAATCTGAAGCAGGGTGCGACGATCGCGTTCGCGCACGGCCTTAACGTGCATTTCGGCCTGATCGAGCCACGCGCCGATCTCGACGTCATCATGATCGCGCCCAAGGGCCCCGGCCACACCGTGCGCAGCGAATATGTCCGCGGCGGCGGCGTCCCCTGCCTGATCGCGATCGACCAGGACAAGTCGGGCAACGCGCACGACATCGCGCTCGCCTATGCATCGGGCGTCGGCGGCGGGCGCTCGGGCATCATCGAGACCAATTTCCGCGAGGAATGCGAGACCGATCTGTTCGGCGAGCAGGCCGTGCTCTGCGGCGGCATCACCCACCTGATCCAGGCCGGGTTCGAGACGCTGACCGAAGCCGGCTACGCCCCCGAAATGGCCTATTTCGAGTGCCTGCACGAGACCAAGCTGATCGTCGACCTGCTCTATGAGGGCGGGATCGCCAACATGCGCTATTCGATCTCGAACACCGCCGAATATGGCGACATCACCACGGGTCCGCGGATCATCACCTCGGAGACCAAGGCCGAGATGAAGCGCGTGCTGGCCGACATCCAGTCGGGCCGCTTCGTGAAGAACTTTATCCTCGACAACCGCGCGGGCCAGCCCGAGCTTAAGGCGGCGCGCAAGCAGGCGCTGGCGCATCCGATCGAGAAGATCGGCAGCGAGCTGCGCGGCATGATGCCGTGGATCGGGAAGAATGCGCTGGTGGATCGCGAGCGCAACTAAGCGCGAGCGCGGCCGGCACGACGGAGCACGCCCATAGGGCGCGGCTTCGCCGTGGCCGACGGGCGGGCGTGGGGATTGCGCGTCGCTCGCCCCAACACCCCCTACCCCACTCCGGCGAAGGCCGGGGCTTAGTTGGAAAGGCCGGAGTAACGAAGCGCCGTCTTCCGTTACCACCGTCCCCCAACTGGGCCCCGGCCTTCGCCGGGGTGGTTGCTTTTTTTTGGGGGGGTAACCGCTCTCCTCCCCGTTCCCACACCACTGCCGTTCCCAACCACACCCGTTCCCCCGCGAAGGCGGGGGTCCAGGTCTCGGGCGGTAATCGTGGTTCAGCTAGCCCCCCGCGTCCGCGGGGGAACAACAGCGGGCGTGCCTTCCCCCCCCCCCCCACCGACCCAAATCCGAAACACAGCGTTGGCATAACGTCATTTGACGCGCTCCCTCCGCTCGGCCAGCATCGCGCGTTCAACAGGAGACCCCGCATGCGCCTAGCCCTAGCCACCATCCTCGCCCTCACTGCAGCCCCCGTCCTTGCCCAGACCGCCGCCGTCCCCGGCGCCCCCGTCAAGGCGCGCGTCGCCGCCGGTACCTATGCCGTTGATGCCAACCACACGCAGGTGACGTGGCAGCTCAACCATATGGGCTTCTCGATGCTCGAGGGGCAGCTCGGCGCGTCGGGTGGCAGCATCACGATCGATCCGGCCAAGCCGAACGCGACCAAGGTCGAGGTCAATTTCGCGATCGACCAGCTGTCGGTCACGTCCGCGCCGTTCGCGGGTCATCTGAAGTCGAAGGACTTTTTCGACGTCGCAACCTACCCGACCGCCAAGTTCGTCTCGACCAAGGTCGTCGCGACCGGCGACAAGGCGACCATCACCGGCGACCTGACGCTCAAGGGCGTCACCAAGCCCGTCGTGCTGCAGGCAACGTTCGTCGGCGCGGGCGCGAACCCGATGAACAAGAAGCTGAACTTCGGCTTCCGCGCGACGACATCGATCAAGCGCAGCGATTTCAACATCGGCGCCTATGCCCCCGTCGTGTCGGACAAGGTCGACCTGACGATCAACGCGGCATTCGCTGCGCAATAATACGTACGCCGACCCTATCGCGCTGGACATTTACCGTGTCCGCGCGATAGGGAAGACGCAATGTCTCACGGTCGCCTCCTGCTGCTTCGACTTACGCGCCCTTAGGCGCGCCGATCGTTTGCGTGGTGGCCAGCCCCCGCGCCTCGCGCCTAAGGGCTGACCCGAACGCTCCCGATCACGAGAGACACGAGCCATGCTGCGCGACCCATCGACCAAGTACCGACCCTTCCCGCAAATCGACCTGCCCGACCGCCAATGGCCGTCGAAGACGATCGTCAAGCCGCCGCGCTGGCTGTCGACCGATCTTCGCGACGGCAACCAGGCGCTGATCGACCCGATGGATGCCGAGAAGAAGACGCGCTTCTTCGACCTGCTCTGCAAGGTCGGGCTGAAGGAGATCGAGGTCGGCTTCCCGAGCGCGGGCGCAACCGAGTTCGATTTCATCTCTGGTCTCGTGAAGACTGGCCGCATCCCCGACGACGTGTCGATTCAGGTGCTGACCCAATCGCGCCGCGACCTGATCGAGACGAGTTTCGCCAGCCTCGTCGGCGCGAAGACCGCGATCGTCCACCTCTACAACGCGGTGTCGCCGGCATGGCGCAAGATCGTGTTCGGGATGGACCGCGCGCAGGTGAAGCAGATCGCGATCGACGGCGCCAAGGTGCTGCGCGACGAGGCCGCCAAGCAACCGAACGTCCGCTGGCAGTTCGAATATTCGCCCGAGACCTTCTCGACGGCCGAGCTCGAGTTCAGCCTTGAGGTCTGCGAGGCGGTGATGGACGTGCTGATGCCGACGCCCGACAATCCGATCATCTTCAACCTGCCCGCCACCGTCGAGTGCGCGACGCCGAACATCTATGCCGACCAGATCGAATGGTTCGGCCGCAATATCCGCAACCGTGACTCGGTGGCGATCTCGCTGCACACGCACAACGACCGCGGTACCGGCGTCGCCGCCGCCGAGCTCGGCATGATGGCGGGCGCGGACCGGGTCGAGGGCTGCCTGCTCGGCAATGGCGAGCGCACCGGCAATTGCGATCTCGTGACCGTCGCGCTCAACATGTACACGCAAGGCGTCGACCCGAAGCTCGACCTGTCGGACATCGACGCGGTCGTGAACACGGTCAACTACTGCACCAACATCCCCGTCCATCCGCGCACACCCTACGCGGGCGACCTCGTCTTCACGGCGTTTTCGGGCAGCCATCAGGACGCGATCAAAAAGGGATTCGCCGCACAGGAGGCGAAGAACGACACATTGTGGGAGGTGCCGTACCTGCCGATCGACCCCGCCGATCTCGGCCGCAGCTACGAGGCGGTGATCCGCGTCAACTCGCAATCGGGCAAGGGCGGCGTCGCCTGGGTGATCGAGCAGGACAAGGGGCTGAAGCTGCCCAAGCGTCTCCAGGCTGATTTCAGCCGCCACGTGCAGGCCTATGCCGACGAGACGAGCCGCGAGCTGAACGCGGCGGATATCTGGCAGCTGTTCGAGCGGACCTATTTGCCGCACGCCGACGACCGCGTGGAGCTGCGCGACTATGAGGAAAGCGGCACCGCGGGGCAGCGCGTCTTCATCGGCCGCGTCGCGATCGATGGCGAGGAACGGTCGATCTCGGGGCGTGGCAACGGGCTGATCTCGGGCGTGATCGCGGCGATCGCGGAGTCGACCGGCCCGACGCTCGACGTCGTGGACTATAACGAGCATGCGATCGGTCATGGCGCGGACGCGCAGGCGGCAGCCTATGTCGAATGCCGGACCGCGGCGGGCAAGACGGTGTTCGGCGTCGGCATGGACACCGACATCGCCACCGCCTCGGTTCGCGCGGTCCTCAGCGCCGCCAACCGCGCCTGACACCCGGAAGGGCGGCCACCGGTCAAGCCGGTGGCCGTTCGCTCAGCCGAGCTTTGCCAGCAGCGCCTGTGCCGCCTTTTCTGACGATGCAGGGTTCTGCCCGGTGATCAGCAGGCCGTCCTCGACGACATGCACGCCCCAGTCGGCAGTCTTCGAGTAATTGCCACCCTGCTGCGCGAGCACGTCCTCGACGAGGAACGGCACGATATCGCTGAGCCCGACCGCCGCCTCTTCGCTGTTGGTGAAGCCGGTGACCGTCTTCCCCTTCACCAGCGGCGAGCCATCGGCCGCCTTCACGTCGCGCAGCACGCCGGGCGCGTGACAGACCAGCGCGACCGGCTTGCCCGCGCCGATGGTCGTCTCGATCAGCGCGATCGACGCCTGGTCGTTGGCCAGATCCCAGAGCGGACCGTGACCGCCGGGATAGAACATCGCGTCGAAGTCGGCGATCTTCATCTCGGACAATTTCCGCGTGTCGGCGAGCGCAGCCGTCGCCTCGGCATCGCCCTCGAACCGGCGCGTCGCATCGGTCTGCGCGTCGGGCTTCGCGCTGCTCGGATCGAGCGGTGGCTGGCCACCGGCCGGCGAGGCCAGCGTGATGGACGCGCCGGCATCCTTGAACACGTAATAGGGCGCGGCAAGCTCCTCGAGCCAGAAGCCGGTCTTTCGGCCGGTATCGCCGAGATCGGCATGCGAGGTGAGGACGACGAGAATGTTCACCATAAGTCTCCGGATGAGGGGGTTATGGGCAGGGAACGAGCCGGCTCCAGGATCGGCGCCGCTCACGGGCACCAAATGCGCCCGGTCGTGGGACTATCGCCTCCACTAGATCGCACGCTCCCGCACGATCCGGCACCCGATCGCGGCATCGGGGTAGATGTCGGTCTTCATCGTCTCGACCTCGACCCGCCGCACCCGCGCATCACCCAGGCACAGCGCCGCGATCGCCTCGCACAGCGTCTCCTGCAACGCGAACGGACGCTCCGCCGCCATCGCCAGGATCCCGGCGCGTACGAAGTCGTAATCGAGCACCTCGCCGATCGCATCCTCGCCGAGCGGCCCCGGATACACCACCGTCATCTCGACCGAGACGACCACGCGCTGCGGCGCCACCTCGTGCGGATAAATGCCCAGCCGCATCATCACCTCGAGCCCGTCGAGGATCGTCGTGAACTCAGCCATTGCGCTCCCCATGATGCCGGTCGAACATCACATCGCCGTCGCGCGCCAGAAACCGCTGCCCGCAATCGACGAACAGATTCTGTCCGGTCACGCCGTTCGCACCCAGCAGCCACGCGACCGCGTCGGCGACTGCCTTCGCCCCGACCGGGCGCTGGAGCAGGTTGTCGCTCGCCACTGCCTCGAATTCCGCGGCGGTCTGGTCACCGCTCGGCAGCGTCAGCCCTGGCGAGACCGCGTTGACGCTGATCCGGGGGCCCAGCGCCTGCGCCAGCATCACCGTCGCCCCCTCCAGCGCGATCTTGCCGCAGCTATAGGAGAAGAAATCGGGGTTCAGGTTGACGACCTTCTGGTCGAGCAGATTGACGATCGCGCCGTCACGGACATCCTCCTGCGACGCCAGCGCCGAGGCGAGCAGCACCGGCGCGCCGCAGTTGATCGCAGCGAGCTCGGCGAACAGCGCAGGATCGACCGCGGGCGGTCGATCGAACGCGAACTTCGATGCGCAATTGACCAGCCCGTCGATCGGACCGCCGATCGCGCCCCGCGCCGCCGCGAACAGATCGCCGACCCCGTGCAGATCGCTCAGATCGCCCTCGACCGCCGCCGCGCGGCCACCGCTCGCGACGATCTCGTCGACCAGCGCCGCGGCCTCCTCGGGCGAATGCCCCTGATGCACGACCACCGCATGCCCGTCCGACGCCAGCCGCCGGACGATCGCAGCGCCCAAGCGCTTCGCCCCGCCGGTGACCAGGACGGTTCGGATCATGCGCGCGCGCCCATCAGCGACAGCACCTCCTTGCGGCTGCGCTCGTCCTCGCGGAACACGCCCATCATCCGGCTGGTGACCATCGTCACCCCCGGCGTCCGCACGCCGCGCGCGGCCATGCAGGCATGCGTCGCCTCGATCACGACCGCGACGCCCTGCGGCTTCAACTGCTCCCAGATGCAGTCGGCCACCTCCGCGGTCAGCCGCTCCTGCACCTGCAACCGGCGGGCAAAGCCGTGCAGCACGCGCGCCAGCTTCGAGATGCCGACGACATGGTTGCGCGGCAGATAGGCGATGTGCGCCTTGCCGATGATCGGCGCCATGTGATGCTCGCAATGCGACTGGAACGGGATATCCTTCAGCAGGACAATCTCGTCATAGCCGCCGACCTCCTCGAACACGCGTTCGAGATGCCGCGCCGGATCGTCGCCATAGCCCGCGCAATATTCCTTCCAGGCGCGCGCGACCCGGCGCGGGGTGTCGACCAGCCCCTCGCGCGCCGGATCGTCGCCGGTCCAGCGGATCAGTGTCCGGATCGCCGCCTCGACCTCCTGCGGAACGATCAGCTTGCCATCCGGGCCGACGGCTGGCTCGGCATCGGCAAAAGGCGTTTCGGCGATCATCACAGCGCTCCATCATTCCGCCGCAGGTCGGCGTGCAAGGTCCTCGGTACGAAAGCCCGACCGAGGTATCATAATATCGACAATATCGCAGCGGACTCCCGCCCGCCGCGCGCCATGCGGCCGTCCGCGGCCCGAACACAAGGGCCACATCATATCGCTTGCGCTACGGCGTGTCAGGCGCGCCGCAGCCGTTCCGCATGCCAGGCGACATGATCCGGCATGAAGGTCGATATGAAGTTATAGCTATGGTCGTATCCCGGCTGCATCCGCAACGTCAGCTCGATCCCCGCCGCCGCGCACGCCTCCGCCAGCAGCGCCGGCTTCAGTTGTTCGTCGAGGAACCCATCGGCCTCCCCCTGATCGACGAGGATATCGGCGACCCGCGCGCCATCGGCGATCAGCGCACAGGCGTCGTAGGCACGCCAGTCGGCACGGTCCGGCCCCAGATACCCCGTCAGCGCCTTTTCACCCCAGGGGCAGTGCAGCGGCGCGACGATCGGGGCGAAGGCCGACACGCTGCGGAACCGGTCGGGATTGCGCAGCGCGATCGTCAGCGCGCCGTGCCCGCCCATCGAATGCCCGGTGATCCCCTGCCGCGCCATGTCCGCCATCGGAAACTCCGCCGCGATCAGCGCTGGGAGTTCGTCCTCGACATAGCGCTTCATGTTGAAGTTCGCGGCCCAGGGCTGCTCGGTCGCATCGACGTAGAAGCCCGCGCCCTGGCCGAAATCATAGGCGTCGTCGTCGGGAACCCCCTCTCCGCGCGGACTCGTGTCGGGGGCGATCAGGATCACGCCGTGTTCGGCACAGGCACGCCGATACTCGCCCTTGTCCATGACATTGGCATGCGTGCAGGTCAGCCCCGACAGGAACCACAGCACCGGCAAGCGCGCGTCCGGCGCGTGCGGCGGGACATAGACCGCAAAGGTCATGTCGGTGCCGGTCGCGGTCGACGCGTGGCGGTAGACGCCCTGCGTGCCGCCGAACGCCGTGCTGGTCGATAACGTCTCCATCATGCGACCCGGTGAGTGGCGCAGAGCTTGTTGCCCGACGGGTCGCGCAGATACGCCAGATACAGGGTGCGACCCGCGGTGCCGTGCCGCACGCCGGGCGGATCCTCGCAGGCGGTGCCGCCATGCGCGAGCCCCGCGGCATGCCAGGCGTCGGCCGCCTCGGGCGAGGCCGCGACGAACCCCATCGTGCTGCCATTGCCGTGGCTGGCCGGCTGCCCGTCGAGCGGCTTGGTCAGCAGGAAGCGGCCGCCAGCGTGCGCATAGACGAGCCGGCCCCACTCATCGACGACGCCCTCGGGCACGCCAAGCGCACCCAGGCTCGCGTCGTAAAACGCTTTCGATGCCGCGATATCGTCGGCGCCGAGCATGACATGGCTAAACATGGCGTATTCCTCAGTAGATCACGACGGAGCGGATGCTCTCGCCGGCGTGCATCAGGTCGAACCCCTTGTTGATCTCGTCGAGCGTCAGGCGGTGCGTGATCATCGGGTCGATCTCGATCTTGCCGTCCATATACCAGTCGACGATCTTGGGCGTGTCCGTACGTCCACGCGCACCGCCGAACGCGGTCCCGCGCCAGTTGCGCCCGGTGACGAGCTGGAACGGCCGCGTGCTGATCTCCTTGCCCGCCTCGGCCACGCCGATCACGATCGAGGTGCCCCAGCCGCGATGACAGGCCTCGAGCGCCTGGCGCATGACGGTCGTGTTGCCGGTCGCGTCGAATGTGTAATCCGCGCCGCCGTCGGTCAAAGCGACGATATGCTGGACGATGTCGCCCACATCTTTCGGGTTGGCGAAATGCGTCATGCCGAAGCGGCGACCCCATTCCTCGCGGTCGGGATTGATGTCGACGCCGACGATCATCCCTGCACCCGCCAGTCGCGCGCCCTGGATCACGTTCAGCCCGATCCCGCCGAGCCCGAAGACCACGACCGTATCGCCGGGCTGGACCTTCGCGGTGTGGACCACCGCGCCGACGCCCGTCGTCACGCCGCAACCGACATAGCAGGAGGTGTCGAACGGCGCGTCGGGGCGAATCTTGGCCAGTGCGATCTCGGGCAGCACGGTGAAGTTCGAAAAGGTCGAGCAGCCCATGTAATGGAAGATCGGCCGCCCCTTGTAGCTGAACCGCGTCGTGCCGTCGGGCATCAGCCCTTTCCCTTGCGTCGCGCGGATCGCGGTGCACAGGTTGGTCTTCTGGCTCAGGCACGACTTACACTGGCGGCATTCGGGGGTGTAGAGCGGGATGACGTGATCGCCGACCGCGACGCTGGTGACGCCCGCGCCGATCTCGCGGACGATGCCCGCCCCTTCATGCCCCAGCACGCTCGGGAAAAGGCCTTCCGAATCAAGTCCGTCGAGCGTGTAGGCATCGGTGTGACAGATGCCTGTGGCCATGATTTCGACCAGAACTTCGCCGGATTTGGGTCCCTCGAGGTCGAGCTCGACGATCTCGAGCGGTTTTTTCGCCTCGAAGGCTACGGCGGCGCGGGTCTTCATGCATGGGTCTCCTTGGTGGCGCATCAGATGAACCGCAGCCCCTGGGTCTGCAACCGCGGATCATGCAACAAAACCCGCACCTCTGCGCTTGATCGTTGAATATCAAGGAGATGGTGTGATGAAGGATCCGAAAAAGGGCGACGAGGTCACCTGGAAATCCCCCGGCGGCACCGCGCACGGCACGGTCGAAAAGAAGCAGACCAGCGACACGACGATCAAGGGCCACACCGTCCGCGCGTCCAAGGACGAGCCGCAATTCATCGTAAAGAGTGACAATGGCGGCAAGGCAGCGCACAAGGCGGGCGCGCTCAACAAGGCGTGACCACGCGTGCAGTGCCTAACGCACGCATGCGAACAGGAAGGAATGCTTATGGCTACAGCTCCCAAGACCGGCGGCATCCACGCCCCCGTCCAGCCCTCTCCCGAGCTCGGCGAGATCGTCGGTAACGACAAGCTCCCGCGCAGCGAAGTGATCAGCAAGGTCTGGGTCTATATCAAGGCCCACAATCTGCAGAACCCTGAGAACAAGCGCGAGATCCTCGCCGACGAGAAGCTGAAGAAGGTCTTCGGCCGTGACAAGTGCACCATGTTCGAGATGAACAAGTACATCTCGCAGCACGTCAAGGCCTAAGCCTGACCGGGACGCCAGGCGACGTTGCCACCTCCGCGGAGGGTTCAACGTCGCCTGATTGCTCCTAACCCCTCGCGACCCGGCCGCGCCAGACGACAACCCCTGTCGCCGGCCAAACTACATCCCTGACGAATGTCGCGATGCCCGCAGGCGGCGGATCGCTTGATAATGTCGGTGGTGGTGACCCCGAGTGGATTTGAACCACTGGCCCCCAGATTAGGAATCTGGTGCTCTATCCGGCTGAGCTACGGGGCCACGCACGCGACGTCCATACTAGCCCCATTCCCGTCGGTCCAGACTGCGCGCGTCCGTCGACGCAAGCGATTATGACAGCCAGACCCAAACCTGCGCAACGCGGCTGCAAGGCGGGCGAACGCTGAACCGCGGACCTGCGCCCTGCCCAAACGGGCTAGGCCGCCGAAAAGGCGCATCATCTAAACCACCTATGCAACTGTCAACAAACGCATTACAGTTTTGTGACAGGGCAATTGGGGGCCGTGATGAAAAAAATGATCGCCACGGCTGCAAGACCCATGCTGATCGGCCTGGGGGTCATTCTAGCGATCGACCTTGTTGTACTCGGGATGTTCCTGCGCTGGGCCTATGTCGAGCACGCGAATGTGACGGAGAGCATGCTCTATGGTCAGCTGCTCTACTCGTCCGTCGACGGATCGCTGATGGAGATCTGGGGATATCTCAAGGAACTGACGATCATCGGCCTCGCGCTTTATGCGTTCCTCCACGCGAAGGAGCTTTTCTACGCGGCCTACGCGCTCCTGTTTCTGGTGGTACTCGCCGACGACTCGCTGCGGCTTCACGAGCATTTCGGCGCGGTGCTGTCGCAGTATGCCGTGATCGGACCTCATGGCGAAATTCTTGCGCAGGCAATCTTGTCCGGCATTCCCCTGGCGCTGACCCTGTTGGGCATGGTCAGGCTTGCTCGCGATCGCATCGCCCCCGCCCTCATGCTGCTCTTCGGTTTCTGCGTCACCGCGTTCTTCGCCGTGGTCGTCGACAAGCTTCATGAGATGCTGATCGGCCCCGGGCATTTTCAGACGATCAGCACGCTCGTCGAAGATGGCGGCGAACTGATAAGTCTGACGCTCATCCTCGCCATATGGGGCATTTTCGGCCGTATGATCGTGCCGCACGTGACAATTGGCATGATACCGCACGATGCGCTTGAGGTTGCTTAGCGACAACTGAGCCGCTCCACGTCGCTGACACGGAAGCACGGCGACGTGTCGCCAATCGCGCGATCATCTACGACGCGGCGTCGATTTGACCTGTCCCGTCTTGACCTTGGTTAGCAGCCCGCGGTGTATTGCAATTCGAGCGGACGTCCGCTTAAGGCCCGTCAAGTACGCATTTGGCGGCTCAATCCAGGACTTCGAAGATGCCAAATAGCGTTTCGCCGACGAGCGCAATTCAGATGAATACGCCTGAGATCTGCGTCGTGATCCCGGCTTATCGTGCGGCCCAGTTCATCGGCAAGGCGATCGACTCTGCCCTGTCCCAGACCGACGTCGCGCTCGAAATGATCGTCGTTGACGATCATTGTCCTGATGACACGCACGCAGCCGTGACGGCGCGCTATGGTCATGTCGCAAACCTCTCCGTGATCCGGCTCGACCGGAACGGCGGCCCATCGGCGGCGCGCAATGCGGGATTTGCGGCGGCTCGGGCGCCGTGGATCGCGGTGCTCGATGCCGATGACGCCTTCGAACCCGGCCGGTTGCGGCACCTCCTCGACGTCGCCGGTGCGTTTGCCGCCGATATGGTTGCGGACAATGTGCGATTTCTGGACGAGGCCCAGGCGGCGTCGAGCCCGCCACAAATCCGGGCAATCCGGTCCGCCACGGAGATTGACCGCCACGCCTTCGTTGCGGCGGCCCGGCCGTTCAACCAGGACATGGACTATGGTTTGCTCAAACCGATGTTCCGCCGTCAGTTTCTCGAAGACCATGCCATTCGCTATGATCCGGCCATCCGCCATGGTGAAGACTTCAAGATGTATTTCGATGCCATGCTGTGCGGGGCAAAGTTCGTCATTACCCCGCAACCCGGCTATGTCTGGACGCTGCGCACATCGGGCAAAAGCCAGACGACCGTCGATTATACGGCGCAGATTGCGATGAGCGCATTGCTGGCGAAACGCTCCGACGTTGCCGGTGACGGCAAGCTGGTCGCACTATTGCACGATCGCAGGCAGGCGCTTGGACGGCTCGAGACCTTGAACGGATTTCGCCACGCGGTGCAGTCGGGCAAGCGCGGCCAGGCAATCCGCCTGTTCCTTGGACATCCCTTCATCGTGCGGCAATATGCCGGGCGCGCGATCAGGAAGGTCGCACGACTGATCCGCTAGCGCCGCCGCGCATCGTGTGCCAGCACGACCCCCGCCTTATACGTTGCAACGACAGTGATAGAGTGAGCCCGAGGCGTTGCGTATGCGCAAGTCACTTGGATGGATGGGCGGTTCTCAGCAATATATTCCATACTCCAGCTGGTTAACTTTGTCCGGCACGATCGCCACCGTGGCCTTCGCGGTCGCGGGCCAGAGCTATATGAGCTTTGCCTATGGGCAGATCATCGCCGCCTTGATCAGCACCGCGATGGCGATCGGCCTCGCGCCGCATCATGCCAGGGTCAAAGTCGCATTCGACAACTGGCGCGACGTGCATCGGTTCAGCATCAACGTGCTCGCCACGCTGGGCATTTCCCGGGTCTTCTCGCGGTTGCAGGATATGGCGCTCGCTTGGTGGGGTTGGCCGCGCTCGGCTTATATTCCAGGTCCGGCAACATTTTCAGCATGTTGTGGGACAGCGTGTTCCTGGTGATCTGCCGCATCATGTTCGTCGATTTTGCCGCGGGGATCCGCGCCGGCTTGCCGATCGGGCCGCGCTATCAGAACGCGCTGGCCCTGTTCACCGCGCTGATGTGGCCGACTTTCCTGGGGCTTGGCGTGCTGTCGGGGCCTTTCGTGCTGCTCATCTATGGCGCGAAATGGGTATCGATCGCGATGTGCCTGTCGATCCTGTGCGTCGTCGGCGTGTTCAATACCGCCATCGCGATGGCGTGGGATCTGTTCATCATCGCCGACGAAACCGGCCGTCAGGCACGCTTCGAGTTCGTGCGCAGCATCGTCGGCTTCGTCGTATTTTCGGCAGCCTGCTTCATCAGCATCGAGGCTGCAGCGCTGGCGAAGGTCATCGATGCGATTTTTGCCTGCGTGCTCTACATGCCGCATATCCGCCGGATCACGGACAGCCAGTACCGGGACATGTTCGCCATCTATCTGCGCAGCGGGATCGCAACCAGCGCCGCGATCGCGCCGGCGATCATCGTCATGGCCTGGCATGGCTGGGCCGCGACGACGCCGCTGGTCCCGATCGTCCTGGCCGTCGGCATCGGCATCGCCCTGTGGGGCATCGCGCTGCGGCTGCTGAAGCATCCGTTGTTCTTCGAGATCAAGTCCGCGCTGAAACCAGTGCTCGCGCGCGTTACGCGGTAAGGCCGGGCGACCCCATCTTTAGTTGATCGTATCGGGTGGCGTGACCGGGAGGGGCAGCGGTAGCACGGCGACGCCGTCCTCGACCAGCGCCCTGGCCTCAGCGAGGCTGGCCTGGCCGTGGATCGGTTCGGGGGCCTCGTCGCCCAGATGCATCGCGCGCGCGCGATCCGCGAAGGCGCCGCCGACCCACCGGGATGACGCGAGCAGTTCGGCCTGTTTCGATGCCAACATCGTCATCATCGCCTTCATCCGCGCGGGCGTCGAAGCCTCAGCTACGCGATTGCCCTTGCCCGAGACGGCCGGCGCCATCACCGCCTTCGCCACCTCTGCATCGCCGCATAGGGGGCATTCGACCTGTCGGGCTGCGCGCTGTGCCTCATAGGCCGCGCTCGAGCCGAACCACGCCTCGAACACATGCCCGGTGCCGCATTTCAGGTCAAAGACGATCACCGGATCACGGCCACGGATGGGATCGGCCGCCGATGATCGAGCGCCGGGATCCTGGCGCGGACGTCCGTCACGCTGTCCGGGCTGATCTCGGCATAGCCGAGCCCTGCCGCCTCACCCATGTCGAGCACGACCGTGCCCCAGGGATCGATCACCAGCGAATGGCCATAGGTCGCGCGACCATCGGCGTGGACGCCGGTCTGCGCCGCGGCGACGACGTAGGAGGCCGATTCGATCGCCCGGGCGCGGAGCAGGACATGCCAATGCGCCGCCCCCGTCGGCCTGGTGAACGCCGCCGGGACCGAAAGCACCGTCGCGCCGGCATCGCTCAACGCGCGGTACAGGTCCGGAAAGCGCAGGTCATAACAGATCGACGCGCCCAGCATGCCGATCGGCGTCTGCATGACGATCGCCGCGTCACCCGCCGCATAGGCGGCAGATTCACGCCAGCTTT
This sequence comes from Sphingomonas sp. STIS6.2, assembly GCF_000732685.2. NCBI lineage: Bacteria > Pseudomonadati > Pseudomonadota > Alphaproteobacteria > Sphingomonadales > Sphingomonadaceae > Sphingomonas > Sphingomonas sp. STIS6.2. The sequence continues at coordinate 199,631 of NZ_JPDP02000160.1, read as the reverse complement.
CTCCCGTCGGCAGGTCGACATCGAAGAGATGGAGCTTGTCGTAGCGCGCGCGGATCGTGCCCGCCGGATCGATCACGAACCCGCGATTGGCAAACCGCCCGTCTGCCCGGCGGACGGCGAGCGAGCCGAGATGCACCCAGATCCCCGCCTCGGCCGCAGCGGCGCAGACGCGCGCGAGCACAGGATCGTCGGCCTCGGCCACGATCGACGCGGCGGCCCGCGCGCGATCGCGGTCGATCAGACCCGACATTTCGGGCGTGAACAGCATCACCGCGCCCTGCCCTGCCGCCGACCGGATCGCAGCGATCAGCGTTGCAGCATTGACCGCGGGATCGATCCCGCTGGTCATCTGCAGAAGCGCGATGCGGGGCATCAGGCCAGGAGCGGGTCGAGCCCACCCCGGGCATCGAGCGCGGCAAGGTCGTCCGACCCGCCGATATGCTTCCCGTCGATGAACACCTGCGGCATGGTCATGCGACCACCCGAGCGCTCGACCATCTCCTTCTTCTTCGGCCCGCCCATCGTCACGTCGAACGTTTCCGGTTCGACGCCCTTGGCGGCAAGGAGCTTCATCGCCCGCGTGCAATAGGGGCAGAATTGTTTGATGTAGATTTCAACTTTAGCCATTATTTTCAGGTGTGGTCTGACCGTGCGCTTGTCAATAATCGGTGTCGTCCAGAACACGTGCCCAGCACAGGATCGTCACCGATTCCGCCCCCGCCGCGAGCAGCGCGCCGGTGCACGCCGCGCTCGTCGCCCCGCTCGCATAGATATCGTCGATCAGCACGACCGCCCTGCCGCGCAGCCGGGCGCGCCCGCCCGCCGCGACGGCGAAGGCGCCCGCCACCGCCCTGCCGCGCTGACGCCTGCCGAGCCCGCGCAGCACGGTCGTCTGCCGCGTCCGGACGAGGACGTTCAGGTCGGCGGGCACGGCCGACAGGCTCGCGAGTGTCGTCGCGATGAGCGCCGCCTGGTTGAACCCGCGCGACCAGAGCCGCCAGCGGTGCAGCGGTACCGGCACGATCAGCGCCGCCTGCTCGGGCATCAGCCGGTGCATGGCGCGCGCCATCGTGGCGGCGAACGCGGTTCGGCCGCCATATTTCAGCCGCAGCGCCAGGCCGCGCGCAACCGGTCCATAGGCGACCGCGGCGCGGACGCCTGCGTGACGCGGCGGCTGGGTGAGGCACACGGCGCACAATGCGCCGTCGCCGCGATCATGCGCGAAGGGCCGGTTGCACGCGGCACACCAGGGCGGACCGAGAAAGTGCAGGCCGTTCCAGCAGCTTGCGCAGAACCGGTGGTCCGCCGCCACCGGACTGCCGCAGCCGGGGCAGCGCGGCGGCAGCGCCAGCCGGATCACCGCGCCAATCGGATCGAGCAACCGCATCCGCCCTTGTCGTCAAAGCATGCAGACGGCACAAGCGCGGCGTGCAGATCCCAGACCCCAGCCAAGGCAGCGCCCCGGAAATCTTCGACCGGGTCGCCCGCCGCCAGCGCCGTGACCGCGCGCGTGCCGCCTATGCCGACGCGGATTTCGTGCGCGCGACGATGCTCGACGGGATCGCCGAGCGGCTCGATGCGGTGACGCGGGACTTTGCCGACATCCTCGATCTCGGCTGTTTCGACGGCGCGTTCGTCGCGCCCCCGGGAGCACGGGTCGGACGCTGCGATGCGGGCCATGGCTTTGCCGCGCACGCGGGCGGCGTTCAGGCCGACGAGGACCGGCTGCCCTTTGCCGACGCATCGTTCGACCTCGTCGTCAGCGCGGGCGTGCTCGACCAAGTCAACGATCTGCCTGGCGCGCTGTCGCTGATCCGCCGCGTGCTGCGGCCGGATGGACTGTTCCTCGGCGCGTTCGTCGGGGCGGGGAGCCTGCCGGCGCTCCGCCAGGCGTTGCGGGTGGCGGAGGCGGAGCGACCCGCCGCGCGGCTGCATCCGCAGATCGACGTCCGTTCGGCGGGCGATCTGCTGATGCGCGCGGGCTTCGCGCTGCCGGTGGCGGACATCGAGACACTAAACGTCGGCTACCGCGATGTAGGGCGCCTGCTCGGCGATCTTCGCGGGATGGCGGCGACGAACGTGCTCGCGGGGCGCAGCGCACTCGGCCGGCAGGCGCTGGCGGGGCTCGCACAGGCCTTTGCCGAGCTCGCCGACGCGGACGGACGGACCGCCGAACGGTTCGAGATCATCTTCCTCACCGGCTGGTCGCCCGCCCCGTCACAGCCCAAGCCGGCGCGACGCGGCAGCGGCACCGCCTCGCTCAGCGATGCGCTGCGGACCCGGCCCCGCGACCCGGCCTGAGCCTAACGGGCGGGGTCGGCCGCTCGGCGACCCGGACCGAACGGGATACGCAGCGTGACCACCGCCCCGGATCCGGTTGCCCCCGGCAGCGTGCTCTGGACCGCGTGCACATTGCCCGTCCCGCCGCCCGGCAGCCGGAACGTCATCGGTGCATCGGGTGAACTGACGGGCGGCGTGGGGAGCCGTGCAAGACGCTGGTCGGTCGGCCGGGCACAGACGACGATCTCGCCACCGGGAGGCGTCACGGGACAGGGGGTCGCCGCCCGAGCGACCGGGGGGCGAAGTTCGCGCGGCAGCGGGGGGCCGGCGACGGCCTGCAGTCCGATCAGCACCGCGATCATCTAGAACCTCCGCGCCACCCCCGCATAAAGCCGCGCGTCGGGGGTATCATGGGTCAAGCCCGCCGCCCCGAAAATGTCAAACTGAAGATCGTCGCCCACCATCCAGGCAAGCGAGAGCGCGGCCAGTGCCTGGGTGCTGCGGCCGGCCGGGTCATCGTCGCGCAGCGCCTGCAGCTCGGCGTTCAGCGTCACCGCCTTGTCGAGCGTGAACGCGAGGCCGACCGCGCTGCTATAGGCCAGGTGCCGGCCATGCCCGTCATCGTCGACCGCGGCATCGACTTCGGGTGTCAGGTCGAGCGACACCGTATCGGACATTTCGAATGTCACCGGCAGCAGCAGCCCGCTGCCCCAGTCGCCATCACCGACCGGCGACCGGCCGACGGGCAGCGTCACGAACGGCAGGACGGCGATCGACAGGCCCTTGCCGTCGGGATGGCTCAGGCTGGCCTTCATGCTCAGTGACACGTCGCCGATGCGGTCCGCGACGTCGATCCCCGTTTCGTCGCGCGTCCGGTCATGGCCGAACGGCGTCCATCCCACCCGTGCCTCGACCGTGTCGCTGACCCCGACCCGGACCAGCGTATCGGCGATCAGGACATTGTCCTCGCGCGAGCCCGCCCCGTCGTCGCGCGTCCAGTCGGCGAGCGCGGTTTCAACCGAGACGCGGCCTTTTTCCATGGTGCAGGCGGGCGTATCGATTCCCGGGCGTTCAGGGCAATAGTCCCGCTCCTGCGCGCGAACCTGGGTCGAACAGGCCAGCAGCAGCGTCGCCAGCACACTCGCGGCAAGCCGTGTCGCAGGCCGCCCCGCCGGTGCGTTCATCGCAGGCGGACCCAGGTCGGGGCATGATCGCTCGCCTTCTCGCGGCCGCGATAGGCCTTGTCGACACCGGCATCGATCATCCGGTCGGCCGCCTGCGGGCTGAGCAGCAGATGATCGATGCGGAAGCCCGCGTCGCGCTGCCACGCGCCCGCCTGATAGTCCCAGAAGGTCCACACGCCTCCCTTGGGAAACTGCGTTCGAAGGGCATCGGTCCAGCCCTGCCCGAGCAACGCGCGATAGGCGCCGCGGCTTTCGGGCTGCATCAATGCATCGTCCTGCATACGCGACACCGAAAACGTGTCGTCGTCATTCGCGATCACGTTGTAATCGCCCGCGAGGATGGCGGGCACCTCCTCGGCCAGCAGCACGCGCGCGCGCGCCGCAAGCCGCGTCATCCAGCGCAGCTTATAGTCGAACTTCGGCCCGGGCTGCGGATTGCCGTTGGGCAGATACAGTGCGGCGATCGTCAGTCCGTCGACTTCGGCCTCGATATAGCGGCTGTGCTCGTCCTCGGGCTCGCCTTCGAGGCCGCGTTGCCGGACCCTGGGGGTCTGGCCCTTGGCAAGGATCGCCACGCCGTTCCAGGCCTTCTGCCCATGCCAGACAACACCGTACCCCGCCGCCTCGATCTCCGCGGCCGGAAAGGTTTCGTCGCTGGTCTTGAGTTCCTGCAGACAGACGATTTCGGGCTGCTCTTCGGCAAGATATTCGAGCAGCCGCGGGAGACGGGCCTTGATCCCGTTGATGTTGTACGTGACGATCTTCACCGGGCGTCAGACCGAAAAGCTCGAGCCGCAACCGCAGCCCGAGGCTGCATTGGGATTTTCCACGCGGAACGCCGCGCCGGCGAGCGATTCGACATAGTCGACCGCGCAACCGCGGACGAGGTCGATGCTGACGCTGTCGACGACCAGCCGGACGCCGTCGCGTTCGGCAACGACGTCATCCGCCTCGGCCGCATCGGCGAAGCCGAACTTGTACTGGAACCCCGAACAGCCACCGCCATCGACCGAAAGGCGCAGGATCGCGGGCTTGCCCTGTCGGGCAGCAATTGCGGCGACGCGCGCTGCGGCGGAGGGGGTCAGGATGATGTCGGGAGCCAAGGTTGCCATGGTCCCGAGATAGGCGGTCCCGCTATCCGCGGCAACCTCGCCCTACCGCGGAGAACCGCGGACAGGGCTTGATAGAAAACCGTGCGCCTCAGTCCTGCGCCGCCGGACCGTCCGTCGAGACCGGGATCGCACCGACCGAGCGATCCTGCGCGGCGAGAAGGTAGTCGGCGGTCGTGAGGAACGGGATCGGGTTCACGGCATGACCATCGATCCGGACTTCATAATGAAGATGCGGGCCGGTCGAGCGACCGGTCGAGCCCATCAGCGCGATCAGCTGGCCGCGCGTCACCCGGGCATTGTCGCCGACGAGGATCTTCGAGAGATGGCCGTACCGGGTCGCGATGCCCTTGCCATGATTAAGCTCGACGAGATTGCCATAGCCGCCCTGACGACCGGCATGCGAGACGATGCCGTCAGCCGTGGCGTAGATCGGCGTGCCGACCGGACCCGGAATGTCGACGCCGGCATGCATCGCGGCAGTCCCGCGGAACGGATCCGAGCGGATGCCGAAATTGCTGGTGAAGGACAGCAGATGGACCGGCTGGACCGAAGGGATCGCGATCACCCCCTGCTGCAGCGTGTCGAGCTTCTTCCAGGTCTGGAACAGCGTGCGGAACTGGGCGTCGGCGCGGACGTCGGCCAGCGCCTCGGGGCTGTCGGCGGCGACCAGCGGTCCGCCCATGGCGGCCTGCTTGCTCGCCTGGGTGCGCTTGGCGGCAGCAACGACGCGTTCGGGACGCAGACCGAGCTTGCGCACGGTGTCGGTGGTGTCGGCATAACGCTGATCGAGAACCGTCTGCGCCGCGTCGGCGAGAACGCGCTGGCGGCCTTCGACCCTGACCAGCGGCTTGACGACATCGGCTGCCAGCGCGTCGGGCGCGGGGTCGATCGCCAGCGTCGCCAGCGCCATCGCCTTGGTGTCGCCCTTGCCGGTCAGGGCGGCGGTGATCAGCTGCTGGCGCTGTTCGACGCGCGCGGCATGCGCTGCGGCGGTCTGGCGAATGGTCGCGACGCGGGCCTGCATCTGACCTATGCGGCGCTCCATCTGCGCGACCTGGAGTTCGGAATCGGGTGCGGCAACGACGCCGGTCGCGGCTGCGGCACCATAGGCTGCCTGCGCGGCACCATAGCCGGAAAAGCCGAGCGTCACGGCGCTGAGAGCCGCCATCGCCGCCTGCTTGCGGCTGCCCAGGCGAACCCGGCGGACCGAGCGGCCGTCGTGAACCGTCAGGTCCCGCGCGGCGAAGAGCGTCTTGATACGAAAGGCTGCGCGGTTGGCTAAGGCTGCAGCGGAAACGGTGATATCGACCATTGGTCCCCGACAAAAAACAGGAGCCGGATCGCAAACGGGCCCGGCGCCAAGACTCTGTCCTGAACCGCAGCCCCTCCGCGTCCCAGACAAGTCAGGATGTGTGCCGATTTGACCCACTTCGGCAAGAGCCGCGCCGTAAACTTGGGGTGGACCGGGACGCGCGTGCGTTGAGCCGTTGAAACCAAATGGTACCGGTAAAAAGGAATCGCCCTGCCAGGGGACGCCGCGCCCTGCCCCGTGGAACGGCCTTTATCGCGTGGCCAGCGCCTTGGCGGCGGCAAAAACGGCTTCGGCATGGCCGGGGACACGGACCTTGCGCCACGATGTCGCCAGTCGGCCGTCCGCGTCGAAAAGGAAGGTCGCGCGCTCGATTCCCATATATTTGCGGCCGTACATCGCCTTCTCGACCCAGACCCCGAAACCCTCGCAGACCGTGCCATCGACGTCGGTCGCCAGTGAGACCGTCAGCCCGTGCTTGGCGCTGAACTTGGCATGCGCGGCGGGTCCGTCCTTCGACACGCCGAGCACGCCGACCCCGATCTCCGCGAAGGCCGACTCGAGCGCGGAAAAGTCCTGCGCCTCGCGCGTGCAGCCGGCGGTATCATCCTTGGGATAGAAATAGACGACCAGCGGCCGCGCCAGCGTCGTCAGCGCGACGACCGTGCCATCGGGCATCGTCACCGCGACGTCCGGGATCATCGCACCGTCATCCATCCTGCTCTCCTGTCAGTTCGTGCCAGAACGCGGTCACCTGTTGCCGGACCTCGGCGAGGCCCGCAAGAACCGCAGGCCAGTCGCTCAGCCCGAGCGCCCGCGCGATCAACGCCTGGGTCGGCGGGCCGGGCGGCGCCGCGTCGGGCGCGACGAGCCGCAGCGTCACGAGCAACCGCGTCAGCATATCATGCGCGGCGAGCATCGTCGCGGGCATCCGCCCTTCGGCAACGAGCTGCCCGATCGCACGTCCCAGATTGGCATCGAAGCCGCTGCGCTCAACGAGTTGTACCACATGCGTCGCAAATTCCAGATCGACCAGACCACCCGGCAGGAGCTTCGCGTCAAGCGGCCCCTTGGCAGGCTTGTGCGCGGCCATGTCGGCGCGCATCCGCGTCGCATCGCCGACCACGTCGCGCTCGGTCCGCGCGCCGGTCAGGACATCGGCGATCACCGCCGACAGCGCCGTCCGGGCGGGCGCGGATCCGAAGACCGGCCGCGCCCTGGTCAGCGCCATATGCTCCCACGTCCAGGCCTCCTCATGCTGATAGCGTGCGAAGCTGTCGAGCGTCACGACCAGCGGCCCCTGCGCGCCCGATGGCCGCAGCCGCGTATCGATTTGATAGAGCGGCCCGGCCGCGGTCGCGACCGACAACGCCGCGGTCACCCGCTGCGCCAGCCGGTTGTAGTAGAGCGTCGCCCCAAGCGGCTTGGCGCCATCCGACTCGGCGGTGAAATCGCCGGTGAACAGATAGACGAGGTCGAGATCGGACGCATGCGTCAGCATCGCGCCGCCCATCCGGCCGAGCGCGAGGATCACGAGTTCGCTGCCCGGTACCTGGCCATGGACCTCGGCAAAGCTGCGAATCGTCGCCTCCGCCAGCACCGCGATCGCCGCCTCCGCCACGCGCGCATAGCCCGCCGCGACGTCGAGCGGATCCGACGTCCCCGCAACGATCTGCGCACCCAGCGCAAAGCGCAGTTCGCCGACCACGCGCCGGACGTGATCGAGCCGCCCCTGATAATCGAGCCCCGCCTCGCCCGCGCGCATCCGGTCGATCAGCGCGTCGACCGCCGCGACCGGGGCGAGCGCCGTCGCATCGATCAACCCGTCGAGCAGCGCGGGGCGCCGCGCCAGTTCCTCCGCCAGCGTCGGCGCGTGGCTCAGGATCGCCGCGAGGAGCGTGGCGAGCGCCGGTCGTGCTTCGAGCAGTCGGAATACGTTGATCGCGCTCGGCAGACGCTCGAGCATCGAATCGAGTCTCAGCATCGCGGCCTGCGGCTCGGGCGCGGCGGCGAGCGCCGGGACCAGCGTCGGCAGGACCGCCTCGAGCGCCGCCTGCGCGGCACTGCTACGCAGCGCGGGATAGGCCCCTGCCCGCCACGCGGCGATCCGCTGGCGCGCGGGTTCGGGTTCGGCAAACCCCGCCTCTGCCAGCTCGGCGTCGAGCCGCGTCGGATCATGCGAAAGCCCGGATGCCGCGCCATCGTCGAGCGCGTCGTAGATCCGCCCGGTCGCCGCCACATGCGGGGCGAGCAGCGCCAGCAGCGCCGCGCTGCCGTCGAGCCCGTGCAGCCACGCCACCCGCTCGAGCGCATCGCCGGTCGGCAAGGCATGCGTCTGCCGGTCGTCGATCATCTGCACCCGGTGCTCGATCGTCCGCAGCAGCGTGTAGCTCTCGATCAGTGCGCGCGCTTCGTCCGCGCCGATCCACCCCGCCTCCGCCAGCCGCGCAAGCGCAACGCGGGTGGCCGGCGCGCGCAGCGCGGGATCGCGACCGCCATGGATCAGTTGATGGATCTGCGCGAAGAATTCGGCTTCGCGAATCCCGCCGCGGCCGCGCTTCAGGTCGTAGCCCGGCCCGAAGGCCTGACCCTGCGCATGATGATCGCGGATCCGTCGCGAGATGCCGCGGATCTCGCCGATCGCGCCGAAATCGAGCGCGCGCCGCCAGACGAACGGGCGGACCGTGTCGAGGAACTGCCTGCCGAGTGCGATGTCGCCCGCTGCGGCGCGCGCGCGGATGAAGGCGGCACGCTCCCAGGGAAGCGCCTGCGCCTCGTAATAGCTGATCGCCGCATCGATCGGCAGCGCGATCGGCGTGATCTCGGGAGACGGCCGCAGGCGGAGGTCGACGCGCAGCACATAGCCGTCGCCTTCGCGTGCCTGGAGCAGTTCGACGACGCGCTTGCCGATCCGCACGGCGGCGGCTTCGGGTTCCTCGCGCGGGCGGAGCGGCAGCGTGTCCGGATCGTAGATCAGGATCGGATCGATATCCGACGAGTAATTGAGTTCGCCACTCCCCTGTTTACCGAGCGCGATCGCGGCGAACCCGCACGCCTCGGCGCCGGGCGTGCGTTCTTCGATCGCGGTGCGGATCGCGGTGTCGAGCGCGTGGTCCGCAAACCCGGTGAGCTGCTGCGTCACAGCGGTGAGATCGAACACCCCCGCGAGGTCACCTATCGCGACCCTCAGCGCGAGCGCACGCCGTTCGAGGCGGAGGCGTCGTGCGACCGGCATGTCGAGATCGAGCGACGCCGGGATGGGATCCAGCCGCCCCTCTGCCAGCTCCGTGGCAAGGACAGGCTCGCGGTCGAGGAGCATATTGAGGAAGGGGGACCAGCGTCGCGCGCGCTGCGTTGCGGCGATGATGTCCGACGCCCGATGCGCGTTATCCATGCCACACCCCACAATTCTTTTATAAAGTCAAGCCAGGGTAGCAACAAAAGCTCTTGAGGCTCGTTGACCCTGCATGACCCATCTGCACCCGACCATTCGCCGTGACCAGACCGATCATCTGGTCGTTCGCGCGCCTCGCAAGACGGATGCGATCGGACAGTCGCTTCGCGGTGCGTTCGATCGCGACTCCGGAATGCCCGACGAGTTCATGTCGCTGCTGCGAGAACTCGACACTGTATCCTCGCGACCACACTGATCCAAACGCCAGCCGCGGCGAGCGCCTACTTCAACGCCCGCGGCTCAGTTCCTCGACATCGCCCATGATCGAGTCGAGTGCCGTCTTGGTCGTGTCGGTTTCGTGATCGCGACGCGACGGCAGCGATCCATCTGTCAGAATGGTTTCGAGCGCGACACGGCCACGCGCGACACGGCTCTTGATCGTGCCGACCGCCACGTTGCAGATTTCCGCCGCCTCTTCATACGCGAACCCGCCCGCGCCGACGAGGATCAACGCCTCGCGTTGCGGCTGCGGCAGGTGCATCAATGCGCGCTGCATATCGCCCAACTCGACATGCCGGTCCTGGCTCGCAGGCGCCGCAAGGATGCGATCCGCCACCAGATCGTCCCACTCACCCTTGAAACGGGCGCGACGCATCTGTGACAGATAGAGGTTGCGCAGGATGATGAACGTCCAGGCGCGCATGTTCGTACCGGCCTGGAAGCGCAGCCGTGCGGCCCACGCCTTCAGCAGCGTCTCCTGCACCAGGTCATCCGCAAGGTCGCGGCTGCCCGACAGAGAACGCCCGAACGCACGGAGATGCGGGATCACCTGGGCAAGCTGGACCTTGAACTCGGCATCGGAAAGCGAGACGTGCTCAACGGGCGCGACCTGGGGCTCGGCGCCGTCGACTTCGTCGTCACGCTGGGCGGGCTGTACCATGAAATTCCGATCGTTCCCGAATGACGACCGCCGCCCAGAGGACGGCGATCTTGAGCATACGGATCGGCATCAACCGGTCCGCCACGCCACGCATATGCTATCGAATGACGAGAAATGCAAAAATGGCGATAACCAGGACCAGTGATATCACAAGGATATAGCGGGTCATATGCGGTGTTGCGCCGGCGCGGGCGTCTTCGCCGGCGACGTGGATCTGCTCTTTTGGGTCAACCATGAGACTGAAACCCCCGAACGCCGTTTTGGGTCCGTAACTATCAAAAACTTGATGCCGGCGTTGCTGACGATATCAGCGACGGCAACCCCGGCCCAAGTCTAGCGGCGCATCAGGCGCCGGGAACGGTCGTCTGATCGAAGAACAGTGCCTGGCTGATTGCCGCCTTCACTGTCGAGCGCTGGAACGGCTTGGTGATCAGGAAGGTGGGCTCGGGACGTTCACCGGTCAGAAGTCGTTCGGGGAACGCGGTGATGAAGATCACGGGAACCTCGAATTCGGCGAGGATGTCCTTGACCGCGTCGATACCTGAACTGTCGTCTGCCAGCTGAATATCGGCGAGCACGAGACCGGGACGCTCTTCCATCGCAAGGGCCACGGCCTCGTCGCGAGTCACCGCGACACCGGTCACGTCGTGACCCAGGTCGCGCACGATCGTCTCGATATCCATCGCGATGATCGGCTCGTCCTCGATGATAAGGACGCGCGCGCGGGTCTGACCTTCGATTTCCGCCAGTGCTGCGGCGACGAGCTCTTCGACCTCGTTCGCATCGACGTCGATCAGATAGGCCGCGTCCTCGGGCGTGAAACCCTCCATCGCGGTCAGAAGCAGCGCCTGACGCGACAGCGGAGTCATCCGCGACATACGTGCGCGAGCAACTGCGGCGTGGCCGTCGGTATCGCCCACACCCTCGTCGCCCATCTCGTCATAATTCGCCGACGACCAGATCGCCTGGAACATCCGATAAAGACCGAGACGCGGATCGACGTCCTTCGGGAATTCATCGGGCGCCGCGACGATCGCCTCGAGCGTCGCGCGAACATATTTGTCGCCATGACTCTGGCTGCCGGTCAGGGCCCGGCCGTAGCGCCGCAGAAAGGGAAGATGCGGTGCGAGTTGCTGTCCAAGCGACATGGGTATTGGTAACTCCCTGATCGTTACGCCGGCCCGGTGAGGACGACGATACTAGAATATGACGCGACCGACCGATTGCCAGACCCTCGGAACCTTTTGGCCCGACGCCCACGACAATATCGATTTTTCGCTCGAACAGGGAACTAACGAGAGGCTATTTGGTTTCACGGACAATCACCGCGAGTGTATGACGCAGGTCTAGCTGTGTCATGTGCCGCCCGCGGCCTATGGTAAACATCATCTTACGTGCGTCGTGCAGGGGGAAATTTTGAGTTTGGGCCACGACACGCAGAACGAAACTCCCGCCGGCACTCCCGCCGGCAAGGGCACCGGCAAGCCGCGCGACACGGCCCGCGATCGGCAGATGGGAACGGCATTGCGGTCGGTCTATCAGCAGACCGTCGAGGAAGCCGTTCCTGACGAGTTTCTGGCGCTGCTCGGCAAGCTGGACTGAGGGCGGGCCGCATGGCCTCGCCAACCGGTTCCGTGAGCAAATCCGGCACCCCGTCACCTGCCGTCCCGGGCTCCACAGAGACCCCGACCGACACCAGCTCCGTTGACGCCGATGCGACAGCGGCTCGTCCACCGTCGCAGATCGCCACCGCGATCGGGCGGCTCCCCACCGGGGCCAAGCTTTTCCTGATCCTCAGCGCAGCGCTTCTGCCGCTCGCGCTGATCGCGATCTTCGCCACGTTGCAAACGACGCGTGTCGCCGATGCGGAAGCCCGTGCACGGTTGCGGGTCGCTGCCGCAGAAAGCGCGCGATCGATCGCCATCGAACTGATCGGCGACATGACCGCGTTGCGCGTTGCGGTGAACGCGCTGGGCTTCGACCCGGCCGATGCGCCAAGCTGCGCCCGCGCGCAGGGCGTGTTCGCGCAGCAGGCCTCCTCGGGAACGCGATTCGTCATCACCGACCGCGCCGGCCGCGTGCTGTGCGGGCGCGCGCTGCCCGAAGCCGTCGCACTGGATTCGACCAGCAACCCCGTTGCCGCCGCGATCGTCCCGAACCGCGGCCTGGTCCTCGCGATCACCGGCCCCGGCGGCGAGACATCCGCACGCGCCTATTTCCCACAACCCTTCATCGAACGGATCGGCCGGCCGTCCAACCAGGCCCTGGAATTCAACAGTGCGCTGATGCTCGGACAGGACGCGCTGCTCCTCGAATCGATCGACGACGAGGCACCGCTCGACCGGCTGGAGACGATGCGTACGGACCTTGGCGTCGCGGGCCTTGCGCTGCGCACCAGCATTCGCAGCGCACCGATTACCTCGTCGCTGATCATCGCGCTGCTGCTGCCGCTGCTGATGTGGGCGGCGGCAGCGGGGATCGGGTGGTTCGTCGTCGACCGCCTGCTGATCCGTCCCTTGCGGCAATTGCGCGCCGCGGTCGCTGCGTTCACGCCGGGCGAGGTCATTGATACCGGCACCGTCCGCACCATACCCGCGCAGGAGATCCGCGAGCTCGGCGACACGTTCCAGGTCATCAGCCGGACCGTGGCGGCGCACGAAGCGGGCCTGGCGGCCGGACTCGTGCGACAGACCAAGCTAACGCGCGAAGTGCATCACCGGGTGAAGAACAACCTCCAGGTGATCTCCAGCCTGATCAACTTCCACGCCCGCAGTGCACGCAGCGCCGACGCGACCGAGGCCTATTCGTCGATCCAGCGCCGGGTCGATGCGCTGGCGGTCGTGCACCGCAACCACTTTGCCGAGCTCGAGGAAAATCGCGGGCTCAACATGCGCACGATGCTGGGCGAGCTGTCCGCCAACATTCGCGCCACCGCCCCCGATCGCTCGCACGGTCTGGGCATCACGCTCGACGTCGCTCCGTTCCTCGTCAATCAGGACGTCGCCGGCGCGGTCGCGTTCCTTGCGACCGAAACGATCGAGCTGGCGATGACCTGCGATCCTTCGGCACAGATCCGCGTATCGATCCAGCCCGGCGCCACGCCCGACCGCGCAGTGCTCCGCGTCGTCTCGCGGGCGCTGATCGAGAGCGACGCGCTCCGCGAGGCAGCAACACGCTATGGCCGTGTAATGGAAGGCCTTTCACGCCAGTTGCGCTCGGCGCTCCATCATGACCCGCTGGTCGGCGCGTATGAGATCGCCTTTGCGGTCATCGGGCGCGATTGAGCACGACAAAACACCTCGTCGAAAAAAACTTGAAAACGGCAGGAACCACCTTTCCCGAGCGCCGTTCTATAGTTCGGATAGCGACTTTATGCCCCCCCGCTCTCGCTATCCAAGTGACAGGCCCGGAAGCATCACCCTTCCCCCCCCCCCGGTGACGCTTCCGGGCCTTTATCATTCCAAATCAGATGCGTGCCTGGTTGCACCAACGGAACGAAACCCGCGCCCGTACATTTCTCCCCTCGGTGGCATTCAAGCCCTTCTAGGAGGAAGTATTATGCGTAAGTTGGTTGGATTGGCCGTTGTGGCCAGCGCGCTCATCGTGTCGGCATGCAACACGGTCGAAGGCGCCGGCAAGGACGTGAGCTCGGCCGGCCGCACCGTGGCGAAGACCGCGAGCGACGCCAAGTAAGCCTTTGCGCTTGAGATACGAAAACGGGGCCCGGTGCAGCTGCACCGGGCCCCGTTTTTACGTCTGGCGCCGATCGCTCAGTGCGTTTCGGCGATATCGGTGGAGTCCGACGTCTCATCCTGCGCCTTGGCCTTTGCCCGGCTGCGCTCGGTGAACCAGATGCCGATCAGCGCGAATTCATACAGGATGGTCAGCGGGATCGCGAGCAGCAGCTGCGACCCGATATCCGGGGGCGTCAGGACCGCGGCAATCGCGAACGCCGCAACGATGGCGTAGCGCCGCGCGCCGACGAGCTGCTTGCGCGTGACGATCCCGGCGCGCTCGAGCAGCATCAGCAGCACGGGCAGCAGGAAGGCGATCCCGAAGCCGAACAGGAACTGCATCGTGAACGACAGGTAGTTGCCGATTGCCGGCAGCGCCTCGCGCTTCACGCCGCCGACCACGCCGTCGAACCCCAGCAGGAAGTGGAGCGCCATCGGGATCGCGACATAATAGGCCATGGCCGCGCCCGTGAGGAACAGGACGGGGGTCGCGAGGATGAACGGCAGGAGCGCGTTCTTCTCCTTCTTGTACAGACCGGGGGCAACGAACTGCCAGAGCTGGTTCGCTATGACCGGGAAGGACAGCATCATCGCCGCGAAGAACGCAACCTTCACCTGGACGAAGAACGCCTCGAACACCTCGGTGTAGATCACTGTACCCTGCCCCGCCGCGAGCAGCGGGTGGACGAGGAAGCCGAAGATATCCTCGGCAAAATACATCGCCACGGCGAACGTCACGACCAGCGCGGCGATGCAATACAGCAGCCGCCGCCGCAATTCGATCAGATGGTCGAGCAAGGGGGCCCGGCTCTCGTCGATCTCACTCATGACGCTATGCTCTCGGCAGTCTGGAAGTCGGTCACGACGACGCTACGTCGGACTTGCCCGTCCGCGCGTCGGACGGCGTGGCAGCCGGTACGGCGAGTTCGTGTCGATCCTGCCCGGGTGTCACGTCGACGCTGTCCCGGTGATCCGGGGCCGGCGCTTCGATATCGAGGCCGGCCGGCGCCGGCTTATCCGCCGAGGGCCCGGATGCCGGGAGCACGACGGGCTTCTCGACCATCACGGGTTCGGACGACGGCAGATCGTGATGGATGTCGGGTTCGGGCGAATGGACGATATGCGCGGTGTCGGTCGACGGGTGCTCACGCATGATCCGCTCATTCTCCGACGCCCAGCGCTTTTCCATTTCCTCGAGCTCCGCCTCGCGGACCATCGAGTCGAAGCCCGACCGGAATTGGCGCGCGACGCCGCGCGCCTTGCCGACCCAATAGCCGACGACGCGCATCGCCTTGGGCAGGTCCTTCGGACCGATCACGACAAGCGCGACGAACGCCACGAGCAGGAATTCGGACGGAGCGATATCGAACATTCAGGCGCGCCTATCTGGACCCGTCGAGTCTGGGAACGTCAAGCGCGGCTCAGCGGTCTTCGCGGACGCGATTGCCGTCGCGATCGAAGGCCGGATCTGCGGTCTTCTGAGCTTCGATGCGAGCGGACGGCTTGGCCGGCGTCTCGTCGTCGGGCTCGGCCATGCCCTTCTTGAAGTTCTTAACGCCCTTGGCAACGTCGCCCATCAGGCTGGAAAACCGACCGCCGCCCAGAAGGAGGATCGCGACGACCGCAAGAACGAGCAGATGGATCGGGCTGAATCCGCCCATGACAATTCTCCTGAAAACCTGCCTCTATCTAGGCGTCATCGTCACGCTTTGCCACAGTGCTTTCATGGCTGCCGCGATCTGTACGGTCCTCGACGTCGACATCGACCGGATCCAGCAGCCCCGCAGCGCGCAGATCGTCGATCCCCGGCAGGTCGCGACGGGTCTTCAGCCCGAAATGCACCAGGAACGCGGCGGTCGTGGCATAGAGCAGCGGCCGCCCCGGAACCTCGCGCCGCCCCGCGGGCCGGACCCAGTCCGCCTCCATCAGCACGTCGAGCACGCCCTTGGAGATCTGCACGCCGCGGATCGCCTCGATCTCGGCGCGGGTGACGGGCTCGTGATAGGCGATGATCGCCAGCGTCTCGATCCCCGCGCGGCTCAACCGCCGCGGCTCTTCGGATTCGCGACGCAGCACATGGGCAAGGTCGGGCGCGGTCTGGAACTGCCAGCGATCGCCGCGCCGGACGATATTGAAGCCGCGCCCCGCATAGGCCTCGACCAGCACCTCGATCGCGGCGCGGACGTCGCGCGCCGTCGCGATCGCCCCGACATGCGCGCGGATCGCGTCGAGCGTGAGCGGGGCGTCGGCGGCGAACAGCACCGCCTCGACCGCGCGGACGAGCGCATCGGGCCGCGTCATGCCGGCGTGGCGCGCAGATAGAGCGGGGCAAAGGGCGCGGCCTGTCGCAGCTCGACACGCCCCTGCCGCGCCAATTCGAGTGCCGCGACGAAACTCGACGCCAGGGCCGACCGACGAAACCGCTCCGCGCCGGGCGCGACAGCGGACGCAGGCAGGAACGCCTCGATCCTGCTCCAGTCGAGCCGCTCGCCGACCATCATCGACACGCGCTCGAGCGCCGCCTCCAGCGTCATGACCGCGCGGTCCACCACCACGTGCATCACCGGCCGGGTGCGCCCCGATACCCGCCCGTATGCCGCGATCAGGTCGAAGATCTCCGCTGTCCAGACTGCCTTGCGGATCGTCCGCAGCCCCTCGGGTGCGCCGCGCACGAAGACGTCGCGCCCCGTCCTGTCGCATGCCATCAACCGCGCCCCCGCCTCGCGCATCGCATCGAGCCGCTCGAGCCGGTGCTGGAGACGCCGTGCGAGGTCGTCCGGATCGGGCTCGACCGACGGGTCTCGGGGCAACAGCAATGCCGACTTCAGATAGGCCAGCCACGCCGCCATCACGAGATAATCCGCGGCGAGTTCGAGTTTGAGCGTG
Source organism: Sphingomonas sp. STIS6.2 (assembly GCF_000732685.2). Taxonomy (NCBI): domain Bacteria; kingdom Pseudomonadati; phylum Pseudomonadota; class Alphaproteobacteria; order Sphingomonadales; family Sphingomonadaceae; genus Sphingomonas; species Sphingomonas sp. STIS6.2. Next base: position 182,792 of record NZ_JPDP02000160.1, on the reverse strand, counting down.
TGCGCATCATCGACATAGGCCAGATATTGCTCGACCAGCGACAGGATCGAGATCGTCCGCAGATCGACCCGCTGCGCGCGCGCGAGCGACAGCAGCAGGTCGAGCGGTCCCTCCCATCCATCCAGATCGAGCGTCAGCTGTGCATCGTCCATCCGCGCTGCGTACAGCATCCGCGCATCCGTCGCAGCCCGCTCGTGAGCCGATTAGGCTCCGGCAGGGTCCTGCATGGCCCGGTCGAGCAGCGCATCCCGGGTCGCAATCAGGTCGTCGAACACACCTTCTGCGGGCCCCACCGACGCCATCGCGCGGTCGAGACGGGCTCGCGCCACCGCGGAGATCGGACCCAGCCGGCCGGCAATCTCGACCATCTCGTCCATGCGCGCCCAGCAGTCGAGGATCAGATCACATCCTGCCGCGATCGCACCGGCTGCCTTGTCGCCTGCGGTGCCCGACAGCGCCTTCATGTCGATGTCGTCGGTCATCAGCAGCCCGTCGAACCCGATACGGTCGCGGATGATCCGGTCGATGACGATTGGCGACAGCGTCGCCGGGCGATCCGCGTCCCAGGCGTCGAAGACGATATGCGACGTCATGCCCATCGGCGCCTGGTTGAGCGTGCGGAAGGGCTCGAGATCGACCTCGAGCTCGGCATCGGTGGCGGTGACGGTGGGCAGGTGATGATGCGTATCGACGCGCGCGCGGCCATGGCCGGGCATGTGCTTGACGACACCGACGACACCGCCCGCGGCCAGCCCCTCCAGCGTGGCGCGTCCGAGCGCTGCGACGCGCATCGGATCGGACCCGAACGCACGCGAGGCGACCGCCTCGGTCGTGTCGGGTTGCGCGACGTCGAGCAGCGGCAGGCAGTCGACCGTGATCCCGACCTCGCTCAGCATCACCCCGAGTGCCTGGGCGTTCGCCCGGGCTGCCTGGATCGCCGTCATCGGCGCGCGGTCATAGGCCGCGTCGAACACGGGTCCGGCCGGAAAACTTGGCCATTCGGGCGGCCCCATCCGGGCGACGCGTCCGCCCTCCTGATCGATCAGGATCGCCAGGTCGTCGCGCCCCGCCAGCGCGCGCAGCGACTCCGTCAGCGCGCGCAGCTGGGCACGGTCGACGACGTTGCGTTTGAACAGGATATATCCGGCCGGTACGCACTCTGCAAAGAATGCGCGTTCCTGCGGGGTGAGCACGGGGCCGGACAGGCCGAAGATGACGGGCTTCATGCGCCTCGCCTAGCGAACCGCCCCCGCGTCGTCACGTTCAACCTGTCGCAGCGCGACGATCAGCTGGCGACGAAGCAGGTTTCGCCGGCGACGCGCAACCGCCCGCAAATATCGGCGGCCTGGTTCGCGCTGCCCGCATCGACGCGCAACCGGTACAGCGTGTTGCCACCGCGTGCGACCGGCTCGACGAACTTGTTCAGCGGCGCGAGATAGCTGAACCGCTTGGCGAAGTTGGTCCATGCCGAATTGGCCACCGCCGCGCTCGGAAAGGCACCGAGCTGAACGAGCGATCCACTCGCGACGGGGCCCGCCGCTGCCGGCCGCGCCTGAAGCGGGGGTGCCGCGACCAGCCGGCCGCCCGATGCGGGCACCTGCGCCACCGCGTTGCGGCCGGCAGGATCGTCCGCCCCCGTCGACGTCGCTACTGCACGGCGACCGGCAACCGGCGCCTCGGGCACGCCCGTCAGGTCGATCGCACCATTGCCGGCACCCTTGCCCGCGCTGGTCGCGATCGCGCTGTCGCCCTCGCCATTGACCTTGAGGCCGCCGACCGCATCCGGCTTGACCTTGTACGGGGTCGCCGGCGCGGCGATCAGCTGGCCGTCGCCCGACGGCACGCGGTTCTGCAGCGTGTAGACCCCGAAGATGATCGCCGCGAGCAGACCCAGCCCCAGCACGACGAGCGCGACGACACGCGCGATCGGCGGGCCGTCACGATCGTCCGACTCGATCGTCTCCAGCCAGGGCAGTCGATCTTCCTCGCGCAGGTTCATCTCGTCGGCCATCAATTCAACTCCGAAACCGCCTCGACGCCCATGATGGCAAGGCCGTTGCGGATGATCTGCCCGATTGCGTCCGCCAAGAAAAGCCGTGCCGCCGTGCCGCCGGGATCCTCGACCACCAGGAAGCGCCGCTCGGGCCGATCGTTGCCGACATTCCACAACGCATGGAACGCTGCGGCCAAGTCGTAGAGATAGAACGCGATCCGGTGCGGCTCGCGCGCCGTAGCGGCGGTTTCGACGATCCGCGGAAACTGGCTGGCGAGCTTCATCAGCGCGAGCTCGTCCGTATCAAGCCGGGACAGGTCCGCCTCGATCGCGGCGATTCCCGCCTCGTCCGCGCGCCGGTGCAGCGAGGCAATCCGTGCATGCGCATATTGGACGTAGAAGACCGGATTGTCCTTCGACGCCTCGACCACCTTGGCGAAGTCGAAATCCATCTGCGCGTCCGACCGCCGGGTCAGCATCGTGAAGCGTACAACATCCTTGCCGACCTCGTTCACGACATCGGCCAGCGTGACGAAATTGCCCGACCGCTTGGACATCTTCACCGGCTCGCCATTGCGCAGCAGCCGGACCATCTGGACCAGCTTGACGTCGAACCGAGTCTTGCCGCCGGTCAGCGCGGCCACGCCCGCGACGATCCGCTTGACCGTGCCACCGTGATCCGCGCCCCAGATGTCGATCAGCTGGTCGGCGGTCTGGCTCTTCTGGAAATGATAGGCGAGATCGGCACCGAAATAGGTCCATGACCCGTTCGACTTCTTGATCGGCCGATCCTGATCGTCGCCGAACTGCGTCGAGCGGAACAGCGGCAGTTCGACCGGCTCCCAGTCGTCCGCCATCTCGCCCTTGGGCGCCTCGAGCACGCCGTCATAGACCAGATCGCGCGACCGCAGCTCGGCCTCCGCCGCCTCGGGCTTGCCGAGCGCCTGCAGCTCCGCCTCCGAGGAGAATACCTCATGCTCGATCCCGAGCAGCGCGAGATCGGCGCGGATCATCACCATCATCGCCGCGACCGCGCGCGTCCGGAACGTCGCCAGCCACTCGCTTTCCGGCGCGCCGACGAACCGGTCGCCATATTCGCTCGCCAGCGCCTGGCCAATCGGCACGAGGTAATCGCCGGGATACAGGCCCTCGGGGATCGTCACCGTCTCGCCCAGCGCCTCGCGGTACCGCAGGTGGACCGAGCGTGCGAGCACGTCGACCTGCCCGCCGGCATCGTTGACATAATATTCGCGGATCACCCGGTGGCCGGCGAATTCGAGCAGGCTGGCCAGCGCGTCGCCGACCACAGCGCCCCGGCAATGCCCCATGTGCATCGGTCCGGTCGGGTTCGCCGACACATATTCGATGTTGACGGTGATCCCGTCGCCCAGCGTCGAGCGCCCGTAATCGGCCCCCGCGACCGGCACCGCGGCCAGCTCGCCGCGCCAGGCATCGTCGGTCAGCTTCATGTTGATGAAGCCCGGTCCCGCCACGCTCGCGCTGTCGACGGACTCGATCTTGCCGAGTTCGACGACCAGCGCATCCGCCAGCACGCGCGGGTTGGTCTTGGCGGGCTTGGCCAGCACCATCGCCGCGTTGGTCGCGAGATCGCCGTGGCTTGCATCGCGCGGTGGCTCGACCGTCACGTTCTTGCGGTCGAGCCCGGCCGGCAACAACCCCGCCTCGGTCAGCGTGTCGAGCGCCGCATCGATATGCGCGGCGAAGCGGGTATAGAGCGTCATGACAATTCCGGTATCGTAAGGAAGCGGGGGCTCTAGCCCAAATCAGGGCCGGGCTCAATTCATCCCGCACCGGCCCGGTCAGGTGCGGACCAGCCCCTCGATCGCCAGGGTCCGGGCGCTGGCCGGGAACAGCGTCGCCATTGCGCGGCCGGGCTCGACGCCGAAATGCGCCGCGACCGCACCGCCGATGAACGCGTCGAGCGCCATGGTCGGTTTGAGGTCGCGCCCGTCGTAGAGCGCCCCTGCCCCCAGCCCTGGCCAGTCGGCGATCACGCGTCCGCCGGCGACCCCGCCGCCCAGCACCATCGCCGACGCGCCCGTCCCGTGATCGGTGCCGCCGGTCCCGTTGACCGCGACGGTCCGCCCGAACTCGGTCGCGACCAGCACCATCGTCTCGGCCCAGAGCGGCCCGAGCCCCGTCTGCAACGCGCCGATCATCGCATCGAGGCCCTTGAGTTGCGCGGCGAGACGTCCGCGCTGGCCGGCATGCGTGTCCCAACCGCCGGTCTCGATCATCGCGATCCGTGCGCCGTTCTCGGGCACGATCAGACGCGCGGCGAGCGTGCCCGTCGCTGCCGCATTCTGGCCGTTCGCCTGCGCGAGATCGCTGGTCAGGCTCCGCGTCGCCATCGCCTCGCTCCACAGGCCATGAAGCTGTGCGTCGCCCTGATACAGCATCGCGACGCGCTGGAGCAGGTCGTCGGACGCATCGGGCAGGTTCGACGGCGCGTAGGAGGCGACCTCCCGGCGGCCGCGCAGCGCCATCGGCACGGTCGCCGCGACCGCGATGCCGCGCGCCGAGTCCGCTGGCAGCAGGTCGAGCAGGCGATTGAGCCAGCCGTCCTTGACCTGATAGGCGGTGGCGCCGCCCGTCTCGAGGACATTCTGACCATCGAAATGCGATCGGTCGCGATAGGGGGACGCGATCGCATGCGCGAACACCGCCTCCTTGCGCGCATAGAGGCCAGCGGTCGTCGCGAGCGCGGGATGCAAAGTGAACAACCCGTCGAGCCGGGTGCCGGACGCGAAGTCCGCGGCGAGATCGCCGCGTATGCCCGCGAAGGCCGGGTCGCCGACCGCCCCGATCGTCCCCAACCCGTCGGCCGCGCCACGCTGGATGATGAAGACGAACCGCTTGGCGGTGGCGGCGCGGGCAAAGGCCATGCGCGGTGCAAAGGCGCTGGCAAGGCCGCCGAGCATGGCGGAGGTGATGACGTGACGACGGTCGAGCATGGCTTATCTCCGCATCGATTCGGGTGCGACGAGCAGCAGCGCGAGCGCCTGCCCGGGGCTTTCGGCGCGCGCCAGCGCCTCGGTCGTGGCGGCGCTCACCGATCCGGGGAACAGCGTCGCCGCCAGCCTGCGGGCATCGATTGCCCCGCCCGCGCGCGACGCGAACCGCTCCGCCGCCTCGACCCGGCGCATCACCGCATCCGGCCCCGCCCAGCTCGCGGCGATATCGTCATAGCCGGCCGGCTGTCCGGGCTTCCACACCGGCTGGCCAAGCTGCGTCAGCAGACCGGCGATCGCCCCCGGCTGAACACTGGTCATGCCCAGCGCACGCATCGCCGCGATCGACCATTCCCAGGGCGTCTTGAATTTCACCGGCGTCTCGATCCAGGCCTCGGGCGATGCGATCAGCGCGCGGTACACGCTCGGCAGGTCGCCGCCGGTCTCGAGGAACACCGCACGCAAACGTGCGACCATCGCGGGCGGCGGCACGTCACCGGCGAAGTGCCGGGCGAGCTTGGTCGCGACGTGCGTCGCGGTCGCCGGGTTCACCGCGAGGTCGCGCAAGACAGCCCGCGCCTGATCCTCGCCATCCTCTGCATAATGCTTCCCCAGCACGGTCCGCACGCCGGGTTCGTGGACCGCCTCCGCGAACCGGAACCGCCCCGCCGGGCCCTGATCCCGTCCGCCGCCACGTCCCAGGCCCGCCACCGTCCACCCCGTCATCGCACGCGCAAGCTCGGTGACGTCGTCCTGACCATAGCCGGTGCGCACCCCCAGCGTGTGCAGTTCGAGGATCTCGCGCGCGAGGTTCTCGTTTAGCCCGACCTTGCGCCCGCCCCGCGCCGCGACCCGCATGCCGAGCGCGCTGTTCGGTCCGACCGACACCGCCTGGTCGAGATACAGCAGCATCGCCGGGTGCCGTTCGACCGCCGCCAGCATGTCGCCGAACCGACCCAGCACGTGCGGCCGGATCGCCTCGAACTCTAGCGTCCCCGCCAGTCCCACCACCGTCAGCCTGTCGGCCGACACCGCAAAGTGATTCGCCCAGAAATGCACGAGCCGCTCGACGAACGGAGTCTGCGAGGTGAGCGCGGCGATCGCGCGGGCGGCGACCGCAGCGCCATAATCGTCCCGCGCCTGCTTCCCCATCGCCTGTCGTGCAGCCCGCACCGCGTCGCTCCGCACCGGCGGTGTCGCCGGCGCGGTGCGGATTGCATCCGGTGGCGGTGCGGCCGCGCGAGCTGCCCGCTGTGCTTGCTGATAACTGGCGAGATCGGTTGCAACGCGCGCGCTGTCAGGGGCGGCGGCAATCGCCGGCGGGCGGATCACAAACGCCGGCATCTGCGCCGATAGCCAGTCCCTGCCGTTACCGACCACGTCGTCGGGTCGCGCACCAATTCCGAACCGGTTCAATGCGATGCTCGCCTGCGTCATCCATCATCTCCTGCGGTCTGGCCCTAAGCCGGGAGTGTCGCAGGATTATGCCAATCGCGGCGCCAAGGGTTGCCGTGCACGCCGTGCAAGTGCGACGGACTCCTTTGCAATTGCTGCTTATGCTGCACCGCAATATCTTCAGGGCATCAAAGCTGGGTGACCACCCGATTGCGCCCGGTACGATCTTTCACTGCGGAGCACATATCATGCGCAAGACCGTATACATCCTCGCCGCCGCGGCGGCCGCCCTCACCTCGACGATCGGCATGGCCAAGGAAGCCAAGCAGTCCTTCGAGTATGAAGGCAGCACCTATGTCTACACCAGCAGCGTCGAGAACGGCCGCCAGGTCATCAACGGCCGCCGATTTCCGTCGGGCCAGGCGTTTCACCTGATCGTGCGCGGCGACCGCGTGTCGGGTACGGCGGGCGGCGTGCCGGTCGCCTTCGCGACGACCGAAGCATCGGGCGCGGCCGGCGGTATCGCCGCCGTCGCACGCTAAGACGCTGGCGGCTCAGCCGATTTCGCGCGGACATTGATCCCGCGAAATCGGCCGGGCTTCAGAACCCCTCGGGCAGATCGATCGGCCCGACCAGCTCGCGGTAGCGCGAGATGGCATAGCGATCGGTCATGCCGGCGATGAAGTCGGCGATGTGCCGGCTGCGATCAGGATCCGCCTCGGGCAGGCGGTCGCGCCATTCCTCGGGGATCGTGCCGGGATCGTCGCGATAAATCGCGAACAGCCCGGTCACGATTCCGTGCGCCGCATCGGCCGCCGCGATCTGGCGCGGATGATGATACAGGTTCGCGTACATGAACCGCTTCAGATCGCGCTCTTCCTCGCGCATCGCATCGGAAAATCCGACAAGGCATTCGCCCGCGTCGCGCACGTCCTCGACGCTGGTGACACCGCTCGCCGCGATCCGGCGGCGTGTCTCGGCGATCAGGTCGTTTGCCATCGTGCCGATCTGCGAGCGCACCAGCTCCCCCATCAGCCGCTTCGGCTCGACATCGGGGAAGCGCGCACAGGTATCGTCCCAGCCGCGCGCGATCAGCGGGACCGCCATCAGCTGATCGAGCGTCAGCAATCCCGCGCGTAGCCCGTCGTCAATGTCATGATTGTCATAGGCGATGTCGTCGGCGATCGCCGCGACCTGCGCCTCGAGCGACGAGAAGCTCGTGAGCGCAAGATCGAAGGCCGAGTCCGCCACGCGCAGCGCCCAGCCGGGATGGCGGACGGGGCCATTATGCTTGGCCAGCCCTTCGAGCGTTTCCCAGGACAGGTTCAGCCCGTTCCATCGCGGATAGGGGCGCTCGATCTCGGTGAGCGTCCGCAGCGTGTGGCCATTATGGTCGAACCCGCCCTGCCCGGTCAGCGCGATCTTGAGCGCATCCTCGCCGGCATGACCGAAGGGCGGATGGCCGATGTCATGCGCGAGGCACAGCGCCTCCGTCAGATCCTCGTTGAGCGCGAGCGTGCGGGCGACCGCACGGCCGATCTGCGCGACCTCGAGACTATGGGTCAGCCTGACGCGGAAATGATCGCCGTCGGGCGCCATGAAGACCTGCGTCTTGTGGCGCAGGCGGCGGAAGCTGATCGAGTGGATGATCCGGTCACGGTCACGCTGGAATGCGTCACGCGGGCCGCGGACGGTCCCGTTCTGTTCCTCGTGAAGCCGACCCTTGCTCCGCGCCGGGTCCGAGGCCCAGGGCGCACGCGCGCTCACTTGGCGGGCAACTTCGTGACGACCTGACCGGCATCGCTGGTGAAGGAGAAGGTCGAGACGCCCTCCTTGGCAAGCGCATTGACGAAGGTCCGCGCCTCCGCGGCGGTCTTGAACGGCCCTGCCAGCACGCGGTTCGTCGCGCCCCACGGCGCCGTCCAGCCGCCACGCGTTCCGACAACGGTCGGCGCCTTCGCCTTCACGCCCTTCCACGCCTTGGGCAGGTCACCCTCGGTCGCGCCGGTCGAGACCTGGACCCAGATGCGCTCGGGGTTGGCGCGCGCGATCCGCTTCTCTTCTGCCGCTGCCTTGTCGGCGATCGCCTTCTTCTCGGCGGCGGCCTTCTTCTCGGCGGCGAGCTTCTTGTCGGCAATCGCCTTGCGGTCGGCGATCTTCTTGTCCGCCGCCAGCTTCGCGCGCGCCGCCTTCGCCTCGGCGAGCCGGGTCGCGGCAAGCGCCTCCGCCTCGGCTGCGGTATCGCGCTCCGCCTTGGCCTTCGCGTCGGCGAGAGCACGAGCGCCGGCGTCGTCGCCCGCGCCGACCCCGGAAGGACTCGCCGGCACCACGGGTGCAGCCCGAGCGATCGGCGCGACACCGAGTTCGGAAGCAGGGATCGACAGCCCGGCAATGATTCGTGCGAGGATCGAATCTTCGCTGACGGGGATGGTCCGCCCGGTCGGAGCAGGCGTGGCGGCGACCGCGACCTGCGTCGGGGTCGACCCGATGCCGGGCGCGACGGCGGCGGGCGTCGCCGGAAGCGTTGTAGCGGCGACACCCGCCGCCGCTGGCGTGGTTGGGACCGCCGAAGACACCGTGACCGGGGCCGTTGTGGTGCGCGGGATTACCGGCGACGTCGTTCCAGCCGTCGTCGCCGGAGCGGTCGGCAGCGCCGCCATTTGCGCGACGATCGCAGAGGGCAGCGCACCGGGCGTATCGGGCGCGCGGGCCGGCGAAGACGCGGCCACGCTCGCCTGCGAGACCCGGTTCGCGTCCGCCGCCGCGACAGTCGCCGTCCGGGCCGGCAAGGGCTGGACAAAGGTCGACGTCGGCGCGGACGGTGCGAGCGTCGTGGCGGCTGCAGGATCGGTCGGCCGCTGGACCGCCTGCGTCGATGCCAGCACCACCGGGGGCTTAGGCAGCGACTGGACCATGACCATCGGCGCAGACGCCTGCACGGTTGCAGTCAGGCGGATGGGCGAAGGCGTTGGCGACGGTGTCGCCGTTGACGCAGGTGTCGGCGTCACAGCGGCGACTTCGACGCGACTCGACCGTGCGGTCTTGTCGCGGCGGGTAGCCGATCGATCGGCGGCCGCCTTGGCACGGCCCGTCGGCTGTGGTGCGGGCAGCGGCTCGGCCGCCGCGAGCATCACCGGCGCGGTCGGATCTGCACCCAGTTGCGGCAGGACCGGCGTCATCCGCGCATCGGCGATCCGTTGCGGAGTCGCATGCACTTCGCCGAAATGCACCGCAAAGGCGCGATCTGCGGGCGCAAGCAATTGCAGACGCTGGAAAAAGGGCTGCAGACCGCGGGCCGCAGCCCCGGGCATCATCGTCGTGACGATCGTCTCTGCGCCGCGCACGTCATTGTTCATGGCCAGGATGAACGCGCGCGCGCGCCATGCCCCACGGTCCTTCTTGAGGACCAGCGGGTCGAGCTGCTGCAGCGCCAGATCACGCTTGCCGGATATGCCGAGCGACAGGGCGTAACGCCGGACAGTCTCGTCATCGGGGGCATCGCGCAACGCGACGCGATAGTCACGCTGCGCCCGGTCCTGTTCGCCGATCAGGTCATAGGCTAGCCCGCGATCCGCGGCATAATAGCGCGGCTGGAGCCCGTACGCCTCGGCCTGCGCGAAATAGCGGAGCGCCTCGCCCGGTCGCTCGGAGCGGACCAGGATAGAGGCCATGCCGGCCTTCACCCGGCCGTTGCGCGGATCGACCTTCTCGGCGCGCGCGAACAGCGCCGCGGCACCGCTCAGATCACCGAGCCCGATCGACAGATCCCCCGCGCGTACCAGTGCATCGACATTGCGGGGGTTTGACGCGAGCTGCCGCATCGTGTCGCCGAGACGATCCGCGTCGGTCGTTCCGGGCAGGGGCTGGACGACTTCCTGCGCCCGCGCGCCGCTCGGTGCGGTGACCAGGACCAGCGCGAGCGCGGCAGTCAGGAGATGATGGGTCGGGAAGATCATGGGTGCCCGTAGCTAGACCCGAGCGCGCGGGAACGGGCAACATGTCGCGGCGCGCTACGCGCCAGGACGGGGCGCGCCGGCGACGAACCGGCGCGCCCCTTTGTGCAGGCCGTTACTGGTTGTTCTGGCGGTGCAGGAAGCGCGGAATGTCGAGCGGATCGGTCGGAGCCGCCTCGCCGTCTTCCTTGGCCGCGCCGCGCGCCGCATTCGACATGCGCTCGAACAGCGTACCACCGAGCTTGACGCGCGGCGTCGCCGGCGTGGCGGCCTCGGGCGCAGCTTCCGCACCCGGAGCGAGCCAGCGACGGCGTGCACCACCCTCGTCCGCAGCCGGCATCGGCGCCGGGGCCGCGGGCGTGGGAGCGGCATAACGATCGTCCGCGTAGGAACGCGGCGGAGCCTGATAGGCAGGCGCCTGGGGCGTACGCGCGGTCGGCTGCGGTGCCGGCTGAGCCTGGACCGGCGGCTGCACCGGGGCGGGTGCAGGTGCCGCCTGGGTCGGCGCAGGAGCATAGGACTGCGGTGCGGCCGGTGCGGGGGGGACCATCTTATCCTGGCCCAGGACGAGTTCCTCGTCGGTGGCGCCGGACTGTACCGCGTCTGCGCTCGACAGGTCGAGCGGCTCGTCGCCCGTGCCAGTCGTGCCGGCCGGTGCCGCGGGCTCGCTCGGACGGAACGACGTCGATTCGTCGTTCTTGCGGCCCATGCCGAAGCTGAACGAGCGCGTCGGCTCGGGCGCGACGGCGGGCTTGGCGTCCGCATCGATCCCGGTCGCGACGACCGAGACGCGGATCTTGCCTTCCAGCTCCTGGTTGAACGCCGAACCCCAGATGATGTTGGCATCGGGATCGACCAGGTCGCGAATGTGATTCGCGGCTTCATCGACCTCGAGCAGGCGCATGTCGTCGCCGCCGGTGATCGAGATGATCACGCCCTTGGCACCCTGCATGCTGACGCCGTCGAGCAGCGGGTTCGATATCGCCTTCTGCGCCGCCTCGAGCGCGCGGTTGTCGCCGCTCGCCTCGCCGGTGCCCATCATCGCCTTGCCCATTTCCTGCATCACTGAACGGACGTCGGCGAAATCGAGGTTGATGAGGCCGGGCATGACCATCAGGTCGGTGATGCTGCGGACGCCCTGCTGCAGCACCTCGTCCGCCATCGAGAACGCTTCCTTGAAGGTCGTGTTCGCGTTGGCGATCAGGAACAGATTCTGGTTCGGAATGACGATCAGCGTATCGACGTACTTCTGCAGTTCCTCGATGCCGCCATCGGCCGACTTGGCGCGACGATTGCCCTCGAACGCGAACGGCTTGGTGACCACGCCGACGGTCAGGATGCCCATGTCGCGCGCCGCCTTGGCGATGACCGGGGCGGCACCCGTGCCGGTGCCGCCGCCCATGCCGGCGGTGATGAAGCACATGTGCGCGCCTTCGAGCATCTTGGCGAGCTGGTCGATCGTCTCCTCGGCGGCCGCGCGGCCGATCTCGGGACGCGAGCCGGCACCGAGGCCCTGCGTGATCTTGGTGCCGAGCTGGATCCGCTGCGGCGCGGTCGACTGCTTGAGCGCCTGCGCGTCGGTATTGGCGACGAGGAAGTCGACGCCCTGGACGTCGGCCCTCATCATGTTCGCGATCGCGTTACCGCCCGCGCCACCGACCCCGATCACCGCGATGCGGGGGGCCAGCTCGTCCACTTCGGGACTCAGAAATTCGATGCTCATCGCCTGCTTCTCCGCCCATCCCGGTGATACGCTACGGCCGGGCCCCTGATTAACCTGTGTGCACCAACGCTACCGGCTGTTCCAGCCGAAATAGCGTCAGCCGTTTCGAAACTCTCAATAATTCGCGCGTGCCGCCTGAATCAACTTGCGGACCATGCCGATTCCCTTCGGCCGGTGAACGATCGTCCGCTGCGGTGCAATACCGCGCAGGTCGATCGGATCGGTCGCCGCATAGAAGGCCAACCCCGCTAGCGTCGCAAAGGCCGGTCCGCCATGCGCCTCGGGCAGAGCGGTCAATCCGCGCGGTCGGCCGATCCGGACCGACCGCCCCAGCGCCTGTTGCGCATAATCGGCGATGCCCTTCAGCTCCGCGCCGCCGCCTGTCAGCACGACCTGGCGCCCCACCGGCCCCTCGAACTTGAGCGTGCTCAGCGCATTGCGCACCTCGCCCATCTGATGTTCGAGCCGCTGGCGGATGACGCTGATCAGCTGCGCCTTGGTGATCTGCGCGCCCTCGCCCGCACCATCCTCGGCCGAGATCGGCATGACCGGGATCATATCGTGATTGTCGCGGGGGGAGGCATTGGCCGAACCGTGGAAGCACTTCATCCGCTCGGCATTCTGCCGCCGCGTGCCGAACGCACTGGCGATGTCGTCGGTGATGTCCTGCGCACCGATCGGGATCGAGGTCAGCCCGACGAGCATGCCGCCCGCAAACAGCGACACGTTGGTGATCCCCGCCCCCATCTCGACCAATGCGACGCCCAGCTCGCGCTCCTCGTCGCTGAGGCACGCCAGCCCGGTCGCGACCGGCGAGGCGATGATCGACTTCACTTCGAGATGCGCCGAACGCACGCACAGATCGAGATTGCGCACCGGCGAACCGTCTGCGGCCACGACATGGATATGCACGCCAAGCCGGTCGGCATGCAGCCCGAGTGGCGTCTTGACCCCCGTCAGCCCGTCGAGCGTGTAGAGCGCAGGCTGCGCGTGCAGCACCATTCGCCCCTGCGGATCGATCGAGTTTCGCCCTGCTGCGAGCAGCGCGTCGATATCCTGCTGCTCGACGCGGTGGCCGCCCAGCTCGAACTCGACCTCGGCGACGTCGGACACCAGCCCGCCGGCCGAGAAGCCGACCCAGACATTCTCGATGTTGATGCCCGCAATCCGCTCGGCCTGCTCGACCGCTTCGCGCACCGCCGCCTCGGTCGTCGCCATGTCGGCGATATAGCCGCGCTTGACGCCACGGCTCTCGCGCTGGCCGGTGCCGAGCACGATCAGCTCGCCGCCGTCCCCCTTTTGCGCGATCATCGCCGAAACCTTCGACGACCCGATATCGAGCGCCGTGATCAGCCCTTCCGGTGCCACCTTCGCCATGTCATCCCTCCCCGCCCGTTACGTTCGCGTCCGCCGTCTGCGACGGTATAGTCGTCTGTGGCTCGCTGGATACCGGCGCGGGCACGTCGACGCTGTGCGCCAGGCTCGCCCCCGGCTTGCGCGCGACCAGCTTGGTCGGGTCGCGCATGTCGAAGCGGATCCAGCCACGGCCGAGCAGCGGCCGTGCGCCATCGAGCTCGGCAAACTTCACCAGCGCACGCGGCGCCCCGTCCTCGGGCAATGCCAGCGTCTCGCCGCTCTCGAAGGTCAGGTCCCAGCGCCGGTTGCCGACCCAGGTCGCCGCCTTCACGCGCGGCTTGAGCGCGGGGGCGGCGGCGAGCAGCGCCTGATAGGACGCCTCCTGCCGGTCCGCGCCGGGTCCGATCACCAGCGGCAGGTTCGGGATCGCATCGGGCTGCACCGGTTCGAGCAGCACGCCCGACGCATCGATCAGCGTCAGATTGCCATTGTCCTGCCACACCGCCGCGGGGGTCCGCTCGACGATGTCGACCAGCAACGTGTCGGGCAGCCGCCGCGACACATGCGCGTCCGCGATCCAGCCATAGCGCAGCAATTTCTGGCGCACCGCTTCGAGATCGACGAGCGGCATCGCGCGGCTCTGCTGATCGAGCGCGACCGCATAGACCGACATCCGGTCCATGCGCTTCAGCCCGGTGACCTCGATCTGGTCGACCTTGAACCCCGCGCGCCCGGCGCCTTCGGCCATCGCGCCGCCGATCATGCCGGGAATGCCGATCCAGGTCGCCGCCGCGATCACCACCGCGCCGCCCGCGCCCAGGATTGACCAGGTCGCAATCTTCTTCAGCGTTTCTTCGCTGACCGGGAGCATCCCGACCAGCCGGTCGAGCACCGACACCTTCTTGACCGCGACCTTGCGCCGCGGGGCGGGCCGCTTGGGGGGCGGGCCGCGCTTGATCGTCCGGCTCATGGCGCCCCGCCCGGCGCCAGCGGATGATCCGACAGCGCCTCGTCGACGATCGCCTGGACGAGCTCGGCATAGCTCATGCCGATGTGCCGCGCCTGTTCAGGCACGAGGCTGAGCGGGGTCATGCCCGGCTGCGTGTTGACCTCGAGCAGGAACAGCCCGTCGACCCCGCGCTCGTCGTCCCAGCGGAAGTCCGAGCGCGATGCGCCGTTGCAGCCGAGCAGCCGGTGCGCCTCGAGCGCGAGGCTCTTGCACGCGTCGGCGATCTCGTCGGGAATGTCCGCCGGGCAGACATGCTCGGTCATCCCGTCGGTATATTTCGCGTCGTAATCATACCAGCCGCTCTTGGGCTTGAGTTCGGTGACGCCGAGCGCGCGACCGCCCAGCACCGCGGTCGTCAACTCGCGCCCACGGATATAGGGCTCGGCGAGCAGCTCGTCGAAGTCGATCCACGGCCCGACCGCGTCGCGCGCGATCGGATTGCCGTAATTGCCGCTGTCGGTGACGATCGCCACGCCGACCGACGACCCCTCGTTGACGGGCTTGAGCACATAGGGGCGTGCCATCGGATCCCCCTCGAACAGGTCGACCGACCGGACGATCCGCCCGCCCGGCATCGGTACACCGGCCGGGACGAGCAGCAGCTTGGTCAGCACCTTGTCGATCGCGATCACCGAGGTCGCAAGACCCGAATGCGTGTAGCGCAACCCCATCAGGTCGAGCAGCCCCTGCACCGAGCCATCCTCGCCGGGGGTCCCGTGCAGCGCATTGAACACGAGATCGGGCTTGGCGTCGGCCAGCCGGGTGGCGACGTCGCGTCCCATGTCGATCCGCGTGACGCGGTGACCGAGCGATTCGAGCGCATCGGCGCAGCCATTGCCCGACATCAGCGAGACCTCACGCTCCGCCGACCAGCCGCCCATCAGCACGGCGATGTGAAGAGCCCCGCTCACTTCGCCACCCCGACGCGCTGGATTTCCCATTCCAACGTCACTCCAGAATGTGCCTTCACCTTGGTCCGTACCTCTTCGCCCAGCGCCTCGATCTCCGCGCTCGACGCGGACCCGAGGTTCAGCAGGAAATTGCAATGCTTCTCGCTGACCTGCGCGTCGCCGCGGGTCAGCCCGCGGCACCCGGCGGCGTCGATCAGCGCCCAGGCCTTATGCCCCTCGGGATTCTTGAACGTCGATCCGCCGGTGCGCGACCGGAGCGGCTGCGACGCCTCGCGCTCCGCGGCGATCCGGTCCATCTCAGCCCCGATGACAGCCGGTTCGCCGGGCGTGCCCGAAAACACCGCCTCGACCACGACCGCCCCCGCCGGCAGGTCCGAATGCCGATAGACATAGCCGAACCGCGCCGCGGGCCAGGTCTCGACCGCACCGTCGCGCGTGACGACGGTCGCCTCGATCAGGATATCGCTGACGTCGCGCCCATAGGCCCCCGCGTTCATCCGCACCGCACCGCCGACCGTCCCCGGGATCCCGCGCAGGAATTCGAGCCCGGCGATCCCCGCATCGCGCGCAGCGCTGGCGACGGTAATCCCCATCGCCCCCGCCCCTGCGCGAACGCGACCGTCCTGGACCGCCACCTTCGCCATTGCCTTGGGCAGCCGCACCACGACCCCCGGCACACCCCCGTCGCGGACGATCAGGTTGGAGCCGACGCCGACCGGCAGGACCGGCGTCGACGGATCGAGGGTCTTCAACAATTCAGCCAGATCCTCGACATCCGCAGGTCGCACCAGCCATTCGGCAGGCCCGCCGGTCCGGAACCAGATGAAGTCCGCAAGCGACCCACCGGCCTCAACGCTCCCCCTGATGGTCTCCCGCGAAGGCGGAAACCCGGTCTGGGTCGCCGCATTCGCGGGGACGCAAGGTGTCGCAGCGTTCACGCCGGCACCTTCGAACGCTCGACCGCGATCGCGTCGGCGAGCCCGGCCGCCCATTTGGTAATGTCGCCCGCGCCGAGGCAGACGACCATGTCATCCGCCTCGATCGTCGCCGCCAGCTCGGCCGCCAGCGCATCCGCATCCGCGACCACGCCTGCAAACCGGTGGCCGCGCCGCTTCAGTCCCTCGACCAAAGCTGCCGCATCGACGCCCTCGACCGGCGCCTCGCCCGCCGCATAGACCGGCGTGACCAGCACCCGGTCCGCGTCGTTGAACGCGGTCTGGAAATCCTCCATCAAATTGCCGAGCCGCGAATAGCGATGCGGCTGCACCACCGCGATCACGCGCCCCTTCGCGCCCTCGCGCGCAGCGGCCAGCACCGCACGGATCTCGACCGGGTGATGCCCGTAATCGTCGATGATTGCGACACCGCCACCCTCGACCGGAACCTCGCCCACCTTGGTGAAGCGCCGCTTCACGCCGCCGAACTTGGCAAAGCCCTGCTGGATCGTCGCATCCTCGATCCCCAGTTCCAGCGCAACGCCGATCGCGGCCAGCGCGTTCTGGACGTTGTGCCGCCCGGGCATCGGCATCTCGATCCCCGCAATCGTCCGCGTCGCGCCATCGCGCGTCCGCACCACGCAATCGAAGCGGTTGCCGCCCGGGATCGGCGTCACCTCGACACCGCGGACATCCGCCTGCGCCGAGAAGCCATAGGTCACGATCCGCCGGTCGCGCACGCGCGGCAGGATCCCCTGCACCTCGGGATGATCGAGGCACAGCAGCGCCGCACCGTAAAAGGGCACGTTCTCGACGAACTCGACGAACGCGTCCTTCACCGCGTCGAACGATCCGTAATGATCGAGATGCTCGGGATCGATGTTGGTGACGACCGCGATCGTCCCGTCGAGCCGCAGGAAGCTGCCGTCGCTCTCGTCCGCCTCGACCACCATCCAGTCGCTCGCACCCAGTCGCGCGTTCGAGCCGTAGCTGTTGATGATCCCACCATTGATGACGGTCGGATCCACGCCGCCGGCATCGAGCAACGCCGCCACCATCGACGTCGTCGTCGTCTTGCCGTGCGTGCCGGCAACCGCGACGGTCGACTTCAGCCGCATCAGTTCGGCGAGCATCTCCGCACGCCGTACCACGGGCACGCGCGCATTGAGCGCCGCCTCGACCTCGGGGTTCGACCGAACGATTGCGGTCGAGACGACCACGACTGCCGCGTCACCAATATTCTCCGCGGCATGGCCGATCGCGACTGGAATGCCCTTGTCGCGCAGGCCCTGCACGACATAGCCCTCGGCCACGTCAGACCCCTGCACGCGGTAACCGAGATTCTTCATCACCTCGGCGATGCCCGACATGCCGATCCCGCCGATGCCGACGAAATGGATCGTGCCGATATCGGTCGCTACACCCTTCATGCAAATTGTACCTTTGGCTTGGATGGGCGCCCGACCGGCAGTCGCGACACCGGCGCATCGAGGCTTTCGACCAGATCGGCCAGATCGCTTGCCGCATTGGGCCTGCCGCAGCTGCGCGCGCGTCCCGCGGCGTTCTGCAGCGCGGCGGGATCGAGCCCGAGCTTCTGCATCTGCTTGGCGAGTTCGACCGCGGTGAAATCGCCCTGCCGGATCGTCCGTGCGCCGCCGGCGCGGGTGATCTCGCGCGCGTTGACCGTCTGGTGATCGTCGGTCGCGCCCGGCAGCGGCACCAGGATCGCCGGCCGCCCCGCCGCGGTCAGCTCCGCAATCGTCGAGGCGCCCGCGCGCGCGATCACCAGATGCGCCCAGGCGAGCTGTTCGGGCATGTCGGGCAGATAGGTGGCGAGCTCGGCCGGGATATGATGCTCGGCATATTGCGCGCGCACCGCATCGATATCCTCGATCCGCGCCTGGTGCGTGACCTGCAGACGGCGCCGGAACGTCACCGGCAGCATCGCAAGACCATCGGGGACCACCTGTGACAGGATGCTCGCGCCCTGGCTGCCACCGGTCACCAGCACGCGGAAGATGCCATCCTCCTCGAGCAGCGGATAGGGCCTGGCGCGCAGCGCGAGCACCGCCTCGCGCACCGGATTGCCGACGAGATGCGTCTTGGCGAGAAGCCCGGAGGCGAGCCGTTCGGTCGGTTCGGACGAGGTCGCGATCGCGTCGACGCGGCGCGCCACGAGCCGGTTCACCCGCCCCAGCACCGCATTCTGCTCGTGCACCGCAGTCGGGATCCGATTCGCGAACGCCGCCAGCAGCGCGGGCAGCGCGGGATAGCCGCCAAAGCCGATCACCGCCGCCGGCTTGAACGTGCGATAGAGTTCACGTGCCATCATCCGCCCGCGCCACATCGATCGCGTCGCCTTGGCCCAGCCCAGCGGTCCGCCGGTAAAGCGCCCGGCGGGAAGGACATGCGTCTGGATTCCCTCGAACAATCCGGGGAAGCGCACGCCGCGCTCGTCACTGACCAGCGCGACGCGGTGGCCACGCCTCGTCAGCTCAGCGGCCAGCGCCGCCGCCGGCACCATGTGACCGCCGGTCCCGCCTGCCGCGAGCACGAAATGCCGGGGACGTTGATTCACAGTCATTCACCACTCCAGCGGACGACATAGGGGCTCCGCGTGAGAAACGGATTGCGCCGGGTAAACGCCAGCAGCAACCCCATGCCGACCGACAAGGCGATCATCGACGAGCCGCCATAGCTGATGAACGGCAGCGTCATGCCCTTGGACGGTGCGAGCCCGGTGTTCACCGCCATGCTGACCAGCGCCTGTGCACCGAACTGCGTCGCCAGCCCGGCCGAGGCCAGAAGCTTGAATTCATCCTGTTCGTCCAGCAGCTTGACGAACACGCGCACGACGATCGCAAGGAAGATCACCGCGATCACCGAACAGGCGATCAGCCCGAATTCCTCGCCGATCACCGAGAAGATGTAATCGGTATGCGCCTCGGGCAGCCCGAACTTGGCGATGCCGCCGCCGGGCCCCGTACCGGTCCAGCCGCCTGCGGTCAGCGTGTTGTGCGCGGCGTTGGTCTGGAAATGATCAGACGCGCCCTCGCCCTCGATTCCCGGGAACAGGAACGCGTCGATCCGCGACCGCGCCGTGCCGTAGAACATATAGGCGGCCACCAGCCCGACGGGCACACAGCCGACCAGGCCCGCCATCACGCGCATCGGTGTCCCCGCGATCATTAGCAACGCCATCCACACGGTGCAGTAGATGATCGTCTGGCCGAAATCGGGCTGCAGCATCAGCATCACCGCGATCGTGCCGGTCAGCCCGCCCGTGATCAGCACGGTCGGCAGTTCGGGATCCTTCGCGCGCAGCGACAGGAGCCAGGCAACGGTGACGATGAAGACCGGCTTCAGAAATTCGGAGGGCTGGAATTGCGCGAAGCCATAGCCGATCCAGCGGCGCGCACCGTTGACCTCGGATCCGACGAACGGCGTCACCGCGAGGATCAGCAGCAGCACCGCCGCCGCGGTCAGCGCCATGCGCCGCGCCATCGCGACGGGCATCATCGACACCCCGAACAGCACCGGCATCGACACGCCGACCCACATCAGCTGACGCCAGAAATAATAGAGCGGCGTCAGCTTGTGATGCTCGCCCGAATAGCGCACCGCGGTCGCGGGTGACGCCGCGGCCACCGCGATCAGCCCTATCGCGATCAGGAACAGCGTCAGCAACAGCAGCATCCGGTCGATATCCCAGAACCACGTGCCGAGCGGCGACTGATCGCCACGCCCGCCGCGCCGCTTCATCTTCGCGACGATCCCGGTCTTCTGCCCTGCGCTCATCATCGGTGTCCGCATATCGCTCATGCCAACGACTCGACCGCCGCGCGGAAGGCCGCGCCGCGCGCTTCGTAATCGGCGAACTGGTCGAAGCTCGCACAGGCGGGCGACAACAGGATCGTGTCGCCGGGCCGGGCATTGGCCGCCGCGCTGCGGACGGCCGCGTCGAGCGTGCCGACATGATCGACCGGCATTGACCCGGCCAGGATCTCGGCGAACCGCGGCCCGGCCTCGCCGATCGTATAGGCGTGCACGACATGGCCGAAGCCGGGCCTGCACGCATCGAGGTCATCCCCCTTCGCGCGCCCGCCGACGATCCAGTGGACCCGCTTGAACGCGGCCAGCGCGGGCGCCGCGCTCTCCGGATTGGTCGCCTTGCTGTCGTCGACATAGGCGACGCCGTCATAGGAGGCGATCTGCTGCATGCGGTGCGGCAGGCCGGTGAAGCTGACCAGCCCGCGATCGATATCGACCTCGCTCACACCGAGCGCGCGCGCGACCCCCACGGCGGCACGCGCGTTCAGCGCGTTGTGCGGCCCCTGGAGCGACGGCCAGCCGGCCTGGTCGCCGATGTCGATATGGTCGATGAACTCGACCGGAAGGTCAGCGGGCGCATCACCCAGAAGACGATGCTCCGCTTCTGCGCCGTGGTCGACGATCGCGAGATGCGGCGCCGTCTGCATCGCGAACAGCCGCGCCTTCGACGCCGCGTACCCGGCAAAGCCGTCATAGCGATCGAGATGGTCGGGGGTAATGTTGAGCAGCACCGCGACGTCGCAGTCGAGCGTCTGCGTCAGGTCGATCTGATAGCTCGACAGCTCGAGCACATAGACCCCGCCCTCGGGCAGTGGATCCTGCCCGAGGATCGGCAGCCCGATATTGCCCCCCATCAGCGTCGGCACGCCCGCGGTCCGCAGGATATGATGCACGAGCGCGGTGGTGGTCGACTTGCCGTTCGTGCCTGTGATCCCGACGACCTTGTGGCGCGGCAGGTCGGCGCGGGCCTGCGCAAAGAGTTCGATGTCGCCGATGACGGGAACGCCCGCCGCACGCGCGGCCGCGGCGAGCGGATGCGTGTTGAGCGGCACCCCCGGCGAAACGACGAGCGCGTCGAACGCCGCTAGGTCGTCCAACGGATCAAACTGGAGATCCACGTCATCGAGGGTGACCGACAGGTCTTGAATGCTCTCGGCGAGAGCCTCGCGCTTCGTTTCGTCGGAGTCCCACGCGACCACGCTCGCGCCGCCGGCCACCAGCGCCTGGACGGTCGCCGCACCCGACCGCGCCAGCCCCAGCACCGCAAAGCGTTTTCCGCGCCAGGCCTTGGCGACGATCACCGCAGCTTCAACGTCGACAGGCCGACCAGCGCCAGGACCAGCGCGATGATCCAGAAGCGGATCACGACGGTCGGCTCGCTCCAGCCGAGCTGTTCGAAATGATGGTGGATCGGCGCCATCCGGAACACCCGCTTGCCGGTCCGCTTGTAGAAGAACACCTGGATGATCACGCTCATCGCCTCGGCGACGAACAGCCCGCCGATGATCCCGAGCACGATCTCGTGATGCGCGACGACGGCGATGGTGCCGAGCGCGCCACCGAGCGCGAGGCTGCCGGTGTCACCCATGAACACCGCGGCGGGCGGCGCATTGAACCACAGGAACGCCAGACCGCCCCCGACGACCGCACCGCAGAAAATGGCCAGCTCGCCCGCGCCGGGAACGTGCGGGATGCCGAGATAGTCGGCGAACTTCACATTGCCCGCGAGATAGACGATGACCATGAACGCCACGCTCGCGATGATCACCGGCATCGTCGCCAGTCCGTCGAGCCCGTCGGTCAGGTTCACGGCATTGCCGAACGACACGATCGTGAAGGCGGCGAAGACGGGGAAGAACCAGCCGAGATCGATATACATGCGCGACGTGAACGGCAGGTACAGATGCGGCCCGTTCTGCGACATGATGATCGTTGCGGCGATCCCGGCGATCGCGAATTCGAGCAACAGCCGCGTGCGACCCGAAATGCCCGCGGTGCTCGCCTTCCGCACCTTGTCATAGTCATCCATGAACCCGATCGTGCCAAAGCCCAGCGTCACGAACAGGCACGACCAGACATAGGGGTTGCTGAGGTCCATCCAGAGCAGGATCGCCAGCGTCATGCTGGTGAGGATCATCAACCCACCCATCGTCGGCGTGCCGCGCTTGGCGAGATGCGTCTGCGGACCATCGGCGCGGATCGGCTGGCCCTTGCCCTGACGCACGCGTAGCCAGCCTATGAAGCGTGGCCCGATGATCAGGCCGATGATCAGCGCAGTCGCGACCGCCCCGCCCGTCCGCGTCGATTGATAGCGGAGCAGGTTCAATATTCCCGGGAAACCCAGATGTGCGGCGATCCAGTACAGCATTTACGTCTTCCCGCCCCCGAGACTCGTCACGACCCGCGCGAGCCCTACACCGTTCGATCCCTTGATGAGAACCGCATCGCCCGGCGCCAGGATCGTCCGTAACGACGTCAGCGCGGCCACAGCGTCGCCCACATGGACGGTTTCGACTTTACCCTCAAGCGCTTGCGCAAGCGGCGCCATCGCTTCACCGACCAGCAGCGCCATTTCGACGTTTGCCGCGACGATCGGCTCGGCAAGCCCGGCATGATAGTCGGCCGACGCCTCGCCCAGCTCGCGCATCTCGCCGAGCAGCGCGACATGCCGCCCCGGCTCCTTGGCCAGCACGGCCAGCGTCGCACGCATCGACGCGGGGTTCGCATTATAGCTTTCGTCGATCACGAGCGCCTGCCCGTCCGCGAGCGTCGTCATGAACCGCGCACCGCGTCCCTGCAGCCCGCCGAGTTCGGCGAGCGCCAGTCCCGCCAGCCCGAGATCCGCGCCCGCCGCTTCGACGCACGCGACCACCGCCAGCGCGTTCGAAACCCAGTGCATCCCCGGCTGCGCCATCGTGAAGCTCAGCTCGCGGCCGTCCTGCTGGACCGTCACGAATGTCGCGCCGGTCGCCAGCCGGACCGTCTCGATCGCGCGGACATCGGCACCCTTCGCGATGCCGAAGGTCACGATCCGCGCCGCATGCGGCGTTGCCGCTGCGGCCAGGCGGTCGCGATGCGGGCTGTCGAAGGGGACAATTGCGACGCCGTCCGGCTCGAGCCCGGCGAAGATCTCGCCCTTGGCGTCGGCGATCGCGCTTTCGTCGCGGAAGAATTCGGTATGCGCCGGCGCGATCGCGGTGACGACGGCGATATGCGGGCGGACGATCTGCGTCAGCTCGGCCAGCTCACCCGCGTGGTTCATCCCCATCTCGAACACGCCGAAACGCGCGTCGCGCGGCATCCGCGCGAGGCTCAGCGGGACGCCGGTATGGTTGTTGTAGCTCTTGACCGAACGATGCACCGCCCCCGGTGCGCCGCGATCGAGCGCCGCGAACAGCGCTTCCTTCGCGCTCGTCTTGCCGACCGATCCGGTGACGCCAATGATCGTCGCGCCGCTGCGCGCCCGGCTCGCGCGCCCGAGCATCTGCAACGCGGTGAAGCTGTCGGCGACCAGCACATGCGGATGCGCGCAGGGTTCGGAGACGATCGCCCCCGCGGCGCCCTGCGCGAACGCCTGGTCGAGATACAGATGGCCGTCGCTCGCCTCGCCCTTCATCGCGACGAACAGGTCACCCGGACCGACCTCGCGCGAATCGAACGCGACGCCCGTCACGGCAAATTCGGCCGAGGCGACCCCGCCGGTCGCCGCAGCGATCTCGGCGGACGTCCACAGGGGCACCGCAGTGCTCATGCTGCACACTCGCGCGCGACGCCGACGTCGTCGAACGGCAGCACCATGTCGCCGACGATCTGGCCCTGTTCGTGGCCCTTGCCAGCGATCAGCACGATGTCGTCGCTGCCCGCCTCGTCGATCGCCGCCTGGATCGCCGCGCGCCGGTCGCCGATCTCGATCGCGCCGGGCGCGCCCTTCAGCACGTCGCGGCGGATCGCGGCGGGATCCTCGGTACGCGGATTGTCGTCGGTGACGATCACGCGGTCGGCGTAATGCATCGCAACCTGCCCCATCGTCTCGCGCTTGCCGGTATCGCGGTCGCCGCCCGCGCCGAACACGACGATCAGCCGGCCGCCCGCATGCGGCTTGAGCGCGGCGATCGCCGCCTCCAGCGCGTCGGGGGTATGCGCATAATCGACATAGACCGGCGCACCCGAGCGCGCGATGACCGCACGCTCGAGCCGCCCGCGCACGGGCTGCAACCGCGCCAGATTGGCGATGGTCGTCGCGATATCGCCCCCGGTCGCGATCACCAGCCCCGCCGACACGAGCGCATTGGCGGCCTGATATCCGCCGATCAGCGGCAGCGTCACGCGGTAGGTCTGCCCGCCCGCCTCGATCGTCAGCCCCTGCCCCAGCAACGTCGGATCGCGATCGACCAGCCGCAGCGTATCCCCGCGCGTGCCGACGGTCACGAGCCGATTGCCCCGCTCCCGCGCGAGGTCGATGACGCGCGCCGCCTGCGGATCATCGGCCCACACCACCGCCGCCCCATCCGGGCCGAGTACTTCAGAAAACAGGCGGATCTTGGCGGTGAAATAGGCCGCCATGTCGCCGTGATAATCGAGATGATCACGGCTGAGATTGGTGAAGGCGGCCGCCGATACGGGCAGTCCCTCGGTGCGATACTGGGTCAGCCCGTGGCTCGACGCCTCGAAGGCGAGATGCGTCACGCCTTCGCGCTCGAGCCCGGCGACGTTCGACAGGAAGGTGACGACGTCGGGCGTCGTGAGGCCCGTGGTGACGCGCTCGTCGGCGGTCGTGACGCCCAGCGTCCCGATCGATGCGGCGTGATGGCCGGCCATCCGCCACAATTGGCGGGTCATCTCGACACAGCTCGTCTTGCCGTTGGTGCCCGTGATCGCGACCGTCGTTGCGGGAAAGGGAGCGAAAAACGCCGCCGCGAGCTGTGCGAACCGTTCGCGTGGGGTCTCGTCGGCGATGTACGCCGCACCCTCGACCGCGAGGCCCGGCCGCGCGACGATGCCGATCGCCCCGGCGCGGATCGCGTCGGCGATATAGTCCTCGCCATTGACGCGGGCGCCCTCGAACGCCCCGAAGATCGTCCCCGGTGCGACCTTGCGATGGTCGATCGCGAAGCCCGTGACGTTGCCGTCATACGCATAGGGCGGTGCAGATCCGTGCACTGATGCCCCGCCATCGCTGACGGGGCCCTTACCGATCAGCGTTGCCAGTTTCATGCACCGATCCTCATGTATCGCCCCTCATTCCGCACCGGACGTCGGCTTTGCGCCAAAGGCCGGCGTGCCCGGCGCATGCCACAACAGCGGCAACAAGTCGCTTTCGTCAATGTCGCGGTTCGCGTCCGGAATGACGCCGAGCATCGATCCGGTCCGGCTGATCACGCGCGATACCACCGGCGCCGCGGTCCAGGCCGCGGTGGTGAAGCCGTAAGATTCCTTGTTACCCTTTGCGGAATCGAGCGTCACCACGACGACGTAACGCGGCGCGTCCATCGGGAAGGCAGCGGCAAAGGTCGAGACGTTGGTGTGCTTGTTATAGCCACCCGCCTGCGCGATTTCGGCCGTACCGGTCTTGCCGCCGACGCGGTAGCCGGGCGCCTCGCCCTTGCGGCCCGTGCCATATTGCACGACCAGCCGGAGCAGCTGCCGCATCCGCGCACTCGTCGTCGTGCTGATCACGCGTCGCCCGGCGGGAATATGCGCCGGATCGATCTTCAGCAGCGTCGTCGGGCGCCAGATCCCGCCATTGACCAGTGTCGCATAGGCGTTGGCGAGGTGCAGCGGCGTGACTGCGATTCCGTGCCCATAGGCCGACG
The DNA here is from genome assembly GCF_000732685.2 of Sphingomonas sp. STIS6.2. Classification (NCBI taxonomy): domain Bacteria; kingdom Pseudomonadati; phylum Pseudomonadota; class Alphaproteobacteria; order Sphingomonadales; family Sphingomonadaceae; genus Sphingomonas; species Sphingomonas sp. STIS6.2. The sequence goes on along the minus strand of NZ_JPDP02000160.1, from coordinate 156,901 downwards.
TCATCAATGTGGTGCGGGCCCAGAAGGTCGGCCAGATCGGCCGGCCCTTCTCGCGCAGTTCGATATCGGGCTTGGTGTCGAAGCCGAGCTTGCGGAACATGTTCTGCATCCCGGCGGCACCAATCTGATCGGCGATCCGCGCGGTCGCAATGTTCGACGAATAGATCAGCGTCTCGGGGATGTTCAGCCAGCGCTTCTCTTCATCGCCCGGATCGTCGTGGATTGTGTAGCCGCCAACGCGCAGCGGGACGGTCGCGTCGAAGCGCCGCGCCATCGAGGTGACGGTGCCCGAATCGATCGCCGCCGCCATCGCGATCGGCTTGAACACCGACCCCAGCTCGTACACGCTCTGGGTGCCCATGTTGCGCAGCTGCTCGGTCCCCGCCATGCCGACCCGGTTGGGATTGAAGACCGGCATCGACGTCATCGCGATCACTTCGCCGGTGTCGACGTCGAGGACGATGCCTGCCGCGCTTTTGGCCTGGAACGACGCGACCGCACGCGCGAGTTCGCTTTCCATCGCCGCCTGGACGCGCGTGTCGATCGACAGCGCGACCGGCGCGCCGTTCAGCGCAGGGTTGGTCAGCCGCTCGTCGAGGACGCGCTCCATCCCCGACATGCCGTGGCCGTCGGTCGACAGGAATCCCAGCGCATGCGCCGCCATGGTCGACTGCGGATACAGGCGCTGCGTCTCGCGCGCGAACACGATCGCGGGTTCGCCGATCGCGTTGACCTGCTCGACCAGCGCAGGCGACGCGCGGCGTTGCAGGTAGCTGAAATTCACATCCTTGGTCAGCAGACCGTAGAAGAAGGCCTGGTTGCCGCGATCGGGCATCAGCGCCGCCAGCCGCGCGGCGATCTCGGTCGGATCGCCGATCATCTTCTTGGGATGAACCGCGATCGTCCATGCGTCGATCGTCCTGGCCAGCGGCGCGCCGTTACGGTCGACGATATCGCCGCGCGCGGCGATCGCCGCGGCGCGTGCACCGGGATCGCTCAGCGACGACTGGATCGCGAGCACGCCGAGCCGGCCGATCACGACCAGCACCGCGGCCCCGAACAGGAACATCAACATCATCAGGCGCGTGTGCGCGGTCGCGACCAGCGCGTGGCGCTGCGTTGCGGTACGCCGCTCGGAAACCGGCCGGGCGACGAGGGTGGTCAACGCAGACGCCCTGCCTCGGCCCGCGCGCCGCTCAGGATCGAACCCAGCGTGTTGTCGGACAGCAGCTTGCGGTCGAGCATTGCGACTGCCTGCGGACGGACCTTGGCAACCGCGGCGAGGCGCTCGGGGGCGGCCGCGCGGACGATCGCCGTGTCGGTGGCACTGGCGGTCTGGACGGTGGCGCGGACGGTGACGGGCTTGAGCGGCGCTGCGGCAGCGACGGCCTGCACGGCGACGTCGACCGCCTGCGGTGCCGCGGCGGCGGCAGCAACCGGCAGCGACGGCACGAGCAGCTGCGCGGTCTGGACGGCGGCGCCCGCGGGCCCGCCGATCTGATTCACGTCGAGGCTGGCGAGGGCCGACTCGCTTGCGACGAACTGCCCGGCGGTCGGCGCGGACAGCGCCAGCGTATCGCCGTTCCAGCGCTCGAGCTGCGCGAGGTTCGCGCGCGTGTCGAATTCGGTCTCGAGCGCGCGGATATCGCGCTCGGCCGATCGGATCTGGCCGTTGACGGTCTCAAGCTTCTTGCGCTCGGCGGCCACCTGCAGCGAAACGAGGTAAAAGCCGAGTACGACGGCAACGCAGCCACCGAACCAGCCCACACCCTTCAACCGATACGCCGCCGTCATGTCGTCACCTCTTCCGTCCAAGGTTGCGCGGAGGTCCGCCGCGCCGTTCGTAAAGTCGCAGAGCGTGCGCGCGGATTGCGCGCCAACTCGTCCTCGCCGGCGCGCACGGGGCGGCCGACATCGGTAAAACTCGGTTCTACCACGGTTTTTGCCTGTGGAAGATGACGGGAACCTGAAGGCGCACTGCCCGACCGCGTGCGCAGGAACCGCTTCACCATGCGATCCTCCAGACTGTGGAAGGTTACGATGGCGAGCCGTCCGCCGGGCTTGAGCGCGCGTTCCGCCGCCAGTAGCCCATCGGCGAGCTCGCCGAGTTCGCGGTTGATATGGATCCGGATCGCCTGGAACGCGCGCGTCGCGGGGTCCTTCTTGTCGTGCGCCTTGTACCCCAGCGAGCGACGGACGACATGCGCGAGCTCGCCGGTACGCGTCATCGGTCGTGCGGCAACGATCGCCCGCGCGACGCGACGCGACTTGGGCTCGTCACCAAAATGATAGAGGACGTCGGCGATCTCGTCCTCGTCGGCCTCGTTGACGAAATCGGCGGCGGTCATGCCGGCCTGCGCCATCCGCATGTCGAGCGGTCCGTCCGACTGGAACGAAAAGCCGCGCTCGGCCTGGTCGAGCTGCATCGACGAGACGCCGATGTCGAGCGTGATGCCGTCGACGGGCAACGCGTCGCGTGCCTCGAGTTCGGCGACCATTGCGGAAAAGTCGGCGGCAACCAGCGTCAGCCGCTCCTCGCCATCGGCCCAGTCCTGACCCGCCGCGATCGCGTCGGGATCACGGTCGAAGGCGATGACGCAGGCGCCACGCGACAGCAGCGCCCGCGTATAGCCGCCCGCACCGAACGTCCCGTCAACGATCGTCTCGCCGGGCGCGGGGGCCAGCGCGGCGATCACCTCGTCGAGCAGGACCGGAATGTGCGGGGCGGCGGGGATCGCGTCGCTCACAGCGCAATTCCCTTCTCGGCCATGTAGAAGCGCGCCATTTCCTTGACGACGGGGGGCATGTCGTCGGTCGCGACCAGCGCGGCGGGGTCCCAGATCTCGATATAGTCGAGGACACCGTAGAAGAACGCGTGACCCTTGATCCCGGCATAGAAGCGCGGGAAGGCGGGCATGATGAAGCGCCCCGAGCCATCGAACGGCACGGCCTCGCCCGACGCCGCGCGACGCTTGATGTTATAGTCATATTCGCCGTCTTCGCGGGTATTCTCGGCCTCGCGGCGGTCGAGCTTTTCGGCGAGCAGCGCGACATAACCCGGATCATAGGCGACCAGGCAGCGGTTCTTCTGGTGTGCGCCGATGATGATGGTTCCGCCGTCCTTGCCGTTCGCCTTGGGGGCATTTGCCGACAAGATCGTCCGAAGGGCGGAAGGGATGGCTACCCGGCCCTTGTCGTCGACAAGGCCGATGCCATCTCCTTGATATCGCCCTCGATCCGACACGCCAATATCCCGCGAATGGCGCGCACGTCTTCCCGCCTCGAACCGCAGCCTTCGCCGCGGCCCGGCCGCGCAATCGCGAACGGTGAACGTGCCCCTGTGTTAATCTCCGTCTATCACAGCGGAACGGGGACGCAACGGGATATTTGGGGATTTCCGGGAATCAAGCGCTGTATTGCCCTTGATCCGGGACCATGTGCCCTGCCGGGACGGCCCGGTGCGCACATTGATCTACGGCAAGATCGAGTCGACCCTGGCATGCGGACGCGCTGCGTGTCAGCGTGGTCCCGTGATTTCCCCGGCGCGGCAGCGACGGAAAGCCCGGATCAGTTCGGAGTAGCGGGTGCCTGTGCGTTGACGCTGGGTGCGAGGCCCATTTCCGCGAGTGGCTCGTCAGAGCCATCGGCGGCGGCGGTCGTATTCGACACGGCCATGTTCGCGACGACATCGGCCTGCGCCGAGCCGGCGGCGACCACGGGTCGTTCGCGCGTCGCCGACCCGATGATCGCGCTGGCGAGCCCGATGAAGATCACCACTGCGGCGAGCCCGATCATGCCGACCTTGATCCGCTGCATGGTTTGCGAAGGTGCGCGTTGCGTCTGCATCTTGTCGCGCGCATCTACCCGATCATCGCGCACTTGTCGAATTTCACCATCCCGCGGCGCGCCGCCGCCCTCGCTCACATCAGGCCCTTCGCCGCGCGCCATTCGGGATTGTACAGCGTCGAGAGGTAGCGGAACCCCGTATCGCACAGGATCGTCGCGATCCGCTTGCCCGGCCCGAGCTGCCGCGCCAGCGCGACCGCGCCCGCGACGTTGATCCCCGACGACAGGCCGAGGCACAGCCCCTCCTCGTCGAGCAACTGCCGGGTCCAGGCATAGCCTTCCGCGTCCGAGATCCGGAACTGCGTGTCGATCGGCGCGCCATCGAGATTGGCGGTGATCCGCCCCTGCCCGATGCCTTCCGCAACCGAGGACCCTTCGGACTTCAGCTCGCCATGCGCGTAATAGTTATAGAGCGCAGCACCATGCGGATCGGTCAGCGCGATGCAGATCGCCTCGTCCTTGGCCTTCAGACCCAGGCCGACGCCGGCGATCGTCCCGCCCGTCCCCGCCGCGCAGGTGAAGCCGTCGATCCGCTCCTCCATCTGCCGCCACAGCTCTTCGGCGGTGCCGATGATGTGCGCGTGGCGATTGGCGGTGTTGTCAAACTGGTTCGCCCAGATCGCGCCCGGCGTCTCCTCGGCGATGCGCCGCGACGTGTGCACGAAATGACACGGGTTGGAAAAGGCAGCAGCGGGCACGAGCACGAGTTCGGCACCCAGCGCGCGCAACGTGTCCATCTTCTCGCGACTCTGCGTCTCGGGCATCACGATGATCGTCTTGTAGCCCTTGGCATTGGCGACCAACGCCAGGCCGATCCCGGTATTGCCCGCGGTCCCCTCGACGATCGTCCCGCCCGGCTGAAGCAGGCCGCGCGCCTCGGCGTCCTCGACGATGAACAGCGCGGCGCGATCCTTGATCGACGCGCCCGGATTGGTGAACTCGCACTTGCCGAAGATATCGCACCCCGTCGCGTCGCTCGGGCCCTTCAGTCGCACCAGCGGCGTATTCCCGATCAGGGCAAGCGTATCGGGGGCGGTCAGCGTATCGGATCTCATCTGCATAGCCTGTAGATGGCGCCACTGCCGGTCCGCCACAAGCGCGCTAAAACTATCCACCGGACAAGCCGGCGCACGAGGCCCCGTCAGGCCGCCCGTTCACGCCACGTCGCGCCTCACCGTTTCGATGCGGGCCTGAACGCAATCCAGTGCGTCGGACAATTTGGCGCCGAGCAGCAATTCGCCCCCCTCGTCGGCCAGGCAGAGCGCCTGGGTGATGAGCGTCGATATCGCCGACAGGCGCTCGGCGACAGGAATTTGGCCCGGCATGCAACGTCCTCTTACAACGGTTCCGTGAAATATAGTGGCAGATGCGTGACATCGGACGACCCCGGTGCCTTTATTCCCGCGTCGCCACTGCCCGAATGTGGTGGCGAAACACTGCCGGGCGCCATCGCCAATGCGACGAAACGGCGCATCCCGGGGATGACCCGTCCCGCCGGGCGCGCATCGCGGCCGCTACGGCTTGACGCGATTTGCTGCATGCGCGAAGCCCCGACGATATGAAGAAGACGCTCCCCCTCACCGCCGTGGCTGCGCTGCTTGCGCTGGCTGCCTGCAACTCCAAACCGGCTGCACCCGAGGTGGTCGACAGCAATCCCGATCCGATGGCGAACCAGCTCGCCAATGCGGCACCGGTCGAGCTGCCGCCGTCGATCAAGTCGGAGCAGACGATGCGCTGCAAGGACAACAGCCTGGCCTATGTGACCTTCTTCCAGGGGGGCAAGCAGGCCGTGGTTCGTCTCAAGGAAGGCGGTCCGGCCACGACGCTCAAGGCGCCTGCCGAGGGTGAGCCACTGGTCGCCGACGGCGGCTGGTCGATGACGGGCACCGAGAAGTCGATCGAACTGACCCAACCGGGCAAGCCCGGCCAGACCTGCCACACCTGATCCTTCAGCCGGCCACGGCCGGATGATCCCGCGCCCCGGATGACCACCAGCGTCGCCCGGGGCGTTGTTATGCCGCGACGCCTTGCCATCGGCGTCGCGCGACGGCACGCTGGCCGGCATGGCAACCATCGCGATCTACAGCCTGAAGGGCGGCGTCGGTAAGACGACGCTGGCGGTCAATCTCGCCTGGTGTTCGGCAACTCGGTCGGCACGCCGCACGATTCTCTGGGACCTAGACCCGCAGGCCGCGAGCAGTTTTCTGCTGCACGGTACCGCCGGGCGGGATCAGGCCCAGGCGATGTTCTCCCGCGATATCAGCGTCGCCAAACGGGCCCAGCCGACGCCGGTCGCGAAGCTCGACCTGATCACCGCCGACGCCTCGCTCCGCGGTCTCGACCAGCTGTTTCACACGCTCGACAAGAAAAAGAGGCTCGGCAAGCTGATCGGCGCGCTGACCGATTATGATCGCGTCCTGCTCGATTGCCCGCCGGGTCTTACCGAAACCGCCGATCAGGTGATGCGCGCCGCCGATCTGATCGTCGTCCCCGTCATCCCCTCGCCGCTGTCGCAGCGCGCCTATGAGGAGGTGATCCGCCATCTCGGCGGCAAGGTGCCCGTGCTGCCCGTCCACGCGATGGTCGATCGCAGGCGGCGCCTGCATGCCGACGCGCTGGCCGCCAACCCCGACTGGCCGGTCATTCCAATGAGCAGTGTGATCGAGGCGATGACCGTACAACGCGCGGCGGTCGGGGCCTTCGCACCGCGCTCGGCCGCCGCGGCGGCGTTCGATCAGCTGTGGCGGACGATCGAACACCGGCTGGCGGCGGGGTCGGCAGCGGGCTAAGGCGCGACCGATGGATATTCTCGATCCGCGCCTCGTGCTTGGCGGCTATGCGGCCGGCGTCTTCCCGATGGCCGACAGCCGCGACACGATCGACGTCTACTGGGTCGAGCCGCGCCAGCGCGCGGTCCTGCCGCTCGACGGGTTCCGGCTCTCGCGCTCGCTGCGCAAGACCATCGTCGCGGACCGGTTCCGCGTCACCGTCGACACTGCGTTCGGCCAGATCCTCGCGCTCTGCGCCGAAAGCGTCGAGGGCCGGCCTGAGACGTGGATCAATGCGGGGATCGAGCGGGTCTTCCACACGCTGCATCTGATGGGGTTCGCGCATTCGGTCGAATGCTGGGACGGCGACCGGCTGGTGGGCGGGCTATACGGGCTGGCGCTCGGGCGGGCCTTTTTCGGCGAAAGCATGGTCAGCCGCGCGACCGACGCATCGAAGGTCGCGCTGGCGCATCTCGTCGCGCGGCTAAAGGCCGGCGGCTTCGACCTACTCGATTGCCAGTTCCAGACCTCGCATCTCGAATCGCTCGGCGCGATCGAGATCGAGCGTGCCGATTATATCGCGTTGCTCGCCGCGGCGCTCGACGGGGTGGTCGGCTCGACCGGCTCGTCCGGCGCGGCTGCGTCGTCGGCCGCCGCCGGGGATTTCTTCGCGCTCGACCGCGCCGCCGCAGGTGCGCCCGACGATGTCGTATCCGGCCCGGTCGCGGGGAAGGTCATCGCGCAGCTTTTGGTCCAGACGTCGTAGATCGGATGCTGCACCGCGTTCAGCGCGGGGCGCTCCTTGTACAACCAGCCCGAAAATGTCCGCCGCCATTTCTTGTCGACGCCGCGGACGATCACCTGGACAAAGGCCCCCGTCAGCTGTTCGGGCTCCCAGGGGGCGGTCTGTTCGCAGGCGCGCAGGCGGAGGACGACGTCGCCCATCCGGGTTGCCTGTCCTGGCTTCAGCATGACGTCGCGCGTCACGCCGTTCCGCTTGTTGAGCAGGCCGATCACCGCAACGCGCTCTGCCATCGGCGTCCCGCCATTGGCGAGCGCCGCACCGCCCGTGTCGATCGTCTCGACCGACCCGTCACCGGCCTGATCGCCGCCCGGCAGATCCTGCTGGACCACGACGGTCGTATCGGCCTTGCGGTTCGTCCAGGCGCGATAGCCGAACCAGCCACCGAGCGCGAGAACCACGACCAGGATCGCCGCAGCGATCCGGCGCTGCATCACTCAGGCACCCACGCTTCGTAATCGCCGGTCGCCGCGGCGCGCTGGCCACCCTTTTCCATCGCGCCCGTCGGGCGATAGGCGAGTGCGGTACCCGTCAGATTCGGCAGGGCGGGCTTCTGCCAGGGGCGGACCGGCGGCAGGGCACGATCGGGCACGTCGGCGACCTGATGGTGCAGCCAGCTGAACCAGGCGGGCGGAACCCGGCTGGCGTCGGTCGCACCCTGATAGATCACCCAGCGGCGCGGATTGCCCGCGGTGTCCTTGCCGCCTTCATAATAGACGTTGCCGAGCGCGTCCTCGCCCATCCGCGTCTTGCCGCGAAGCCCGAATTTGGTGCCGAGCGTGGCGCCGTTCCACCAGGTGAAGGTCGATGCGAGAAATCCCATAGCCGCCGCTTAGCGGGTGCACGCCGCGCCATCAACCTCGAACGCAGTGCAGGCGCCGTCGCGAGACGGTACTTTGCGGCGGATATGGCGGTTCAGCCCGGCGCGCCCGGCCATTCGACGCGGTCGCCCTCGGCGATGCCGAGTTCCCCGGCACGCCCGCCCATGATCTCGAGGACCGCGCCGACGGGTTCGCCCGACGGGATCGGCGCTTCGGAGAAGGGGATCGTGTTCTCGGCGATCTGCGCGATCGTCCGGTCGGCGCGGATATAGATGATGTCGAGCGGGCTCGGCGTGTTCTTCATCCAGAAACTCGCCTCGCGCGGCCCACTGCCGTCGGTCGGATAGGGCCAGAATAGCATGCCCCGATTCGGCTTGAGGTCGGTCCGGTACATCAGCCCGCGGGCCTGCTCCGCCTCGGTCTTGGCGCTCTCGACCGTGAACACATGCGCACCGTTCGCGCTGTGGATCGTCACGGCCAGCATCGCGGCGGCCTGACCCGGTGCAGCACCGGTGCCCGTGCCGGTCGCAGTGTCTGCGGCGGTAGCGTCTGGGGCGGCGGAGTCGCCGGCCCGAGCGTCGCCGTTCGAACACGCGCAGAGGCCGAGCGCCAGAAGCGCGGCGAAGACGGTTTTACTCATTACATATATCCCCGGTTGCGGCGGGCCGGTTACCACGCCGGCGCGGATCGCTCCACCGTGACGGCCAGCGGCCCCTTGCGACCGGTCACAATTCGCGCCTGCAACGGCTGATCGGGCTCAACGACGTCGATCCCCGCCCGCCGCAGCGTTTCCATATGGATGAACACGTCACTGTCGTCGCTTGCCCGTACCAGGAAGCCATAGCCCTTGAGCCGGTTGAACCACTTGACGACGACGGGTTCGAACGGGCCTGCGGCATCGATCAGCGCGACCGGATCGATCCGGTCGACCGGCGCCGCCGTGCCCGGTCGTACCGCCGTCTCCTCGACTGCGCCGCTCAGATCGATCGACAGGACCTCGCGCGCCTGGAAGCCACGCCCGCGCTGCACCGCGACCACGTCGACCCGCGCGCCCTCTGGCAGGCTGCGCCGGCCATGCGGCTGGAGCACCGAGAAATGGATCAGGATATCGCCGATCGCCGTATCGTCAGCGACCGCGAAGCCGAAACCGCGCGTCACATCGAACCATTTGATCACCCCGCCGAGCACCAGCGGCTCCGCGACAGCCTGCTCCACGCCCTGCCCGATGTCCGAAATTGCGCGCGGTCCTGCAGCCGCCACCGCGTCCGGTACCGTGTCCGGCCTGTCCCCGTCATATTGCGCTTCACTACGCATCGTTACGCACCCCTGCACCTTGCTAGCACGCTTCGTCGCAGCCGCAACAACCTGCAATGCGTCTTCAGTCAAAATCTGTCGTATCGATTGTTTCAGACGGGGACGCGGCAAGAATTTTGCGTGCCAGATCGAAACCGTGGCCGGCGCGCACCATCGCGCTGAGCTGCTTTTGCCGCAGCGCACGATTCTCGGCCCCGCCCCCGTCGCTATCGTCCGACCTCGCAAATGGACCCAGCCGCTTGCGCTTCGCATAGGCCAGCGCCGCATCGACGTCGCGCGCCGCGATTTCAGGCGCGAGCGCATCGGCATCGGCCTCGTCGATCCCCGCCTCGCGAAACGCCCCCGCGACGCGCCGCGCGCCCAGGCCGCGACGCTGCATCGCTGCCGCCCGCGCCTCGGCAAAGCCGCGATCGTCGATATAGCCGAGATCCGCCAGTTTTTGCGCCAGCCCTTCGGGATCGGCGGGCGGCACCGCCGGGCCGGTTTCGGGCGCCTCGACCCAGCCGCGCTCACGTACCTTGCGCCGTAGATAATCGCTCAGGCGGCCGCGCGTGGTCGCGAATCGCTCGACATAGCGCAGCGCCAACCCCTCAAGTCCCGCGGCATCCAGCGGTTTTGGCGGGCGTTTCTCCTGTCTTTCTCGGCGGCGATCCTGGGTCACGCCATCATTGTGCCACACTGGGATAGGATTTTGAACGCCACGACCGTGCATGGCTGGGCTTTGCACGGTCTCAAGCGGCGGATGTCCCCGGACAGGCCGCGACGTGGAAGACAGGACGCACATGACGATCGACACCTTTCAGACGACGGCGACGAACGGGCTGGTCAAGCCTGCGGTCGCACCGTCGGCCGATCCGATGCCGGCGCAGCGCACGGCGACCCCCACCGCGGACACGCTGCCGCGCCGCTTCGCCGACTTCGCGACACTTGGCGAGGCGCTCGACTATGCGGCGACGGGGCAGCGCGGCCTCAACTTCCATGACGCGCGCGGTACGCTCAGCCAGCCCTATCCCTATGCGACGCTGCGTCGTGACGCGCTGGCGATGGCCGACCGCCTGATCGCCGCCGGCGTCGCCCCCGCCGACCGCATCGCGCTGGTCGCCGAGACCGGCCCAGAATTCGCCGCGCTGTTCTTCGGTGTCGTCTATGCGGGCGCCTGGCCGGTGCCGCTGCCCCTGCCGACGTCGTTCGGCGGCCGCGATTCCTATATCGAGCAGCTCCGCGTCCAGCTTTCGAGCTGCGATCCCAAGATACTGATCTTCCCGCCCGAACTCGCGCAGATGGCGAGCGAGGCGGCGCGCCTGGCGGGCACGCACGGGATCGACTGGTCCGAATTCGCGACCCGCGAAGCCGCCGCCGCCACGCTGCCCGAGGCGCGTCCTGACGACATCGCCTATCTGCAATATTCGAGCGGCTCGACGCGGTTCCCGCACGGCGTCGTCATCACGCACGAGGCTCTGCTCAACAATCTCGCCGCGCACAGCCACGGCATGGAAGTCTGCGACACCGATCGCTGCGTGTCATGGCTGCCCTGGTATCATGACATGGGGCTGGTCGGCTGTTTCCTGTCGCCGATCGCCAACCAGGTCTCGACCGATTACCTCAAGACCGAGGATTTCGCGCGCCGTCCGCTCGCCTGGCTCGATCTCATCAGCCGCAACACCGGCACCACGCTCAGCTATTCGCCGACCTTCGGCTATGACATCTGCGCGCGCCGCATGTCGTCGCAGACCAAGGCGAGCGACCGGTTCGACCTGTCGCGCTGGCGCGTTGCGGGCAATGGCGCCGACATGATCCGTCCCGACGTGATGCAGTCGTTCGTCGACGCCTTTGCCGATGCCGGGTTCCAGGCCTCCGCCTTCCTGCCCAGCTACGGCCTTGCCGAGGCGACGCTGGCGGTATCGCTGATGCCGCCGGGCGAGGGAATCCGTGTCGAACTGGTCGAGGAAACCCAGTTGTCGGGCGGCGCGCGCGGCGAGGACCGCCCGCAGCGCTACCGGGCGATCGTCAATTGCGGCAAGCCGGTGCGCGACATGACGATCGAGATTCGCGAAGAGGACGGCACCCCCCTCCCCGAGCGCGCGATCGGCAAGGTGTGGTGCAAGGGCAAGTCGGTGATGGTCGGCTATTTCCGCGACGACGCCGCCACCGCGGCGTGCATGTCCGACGGCTGGCTCGATACCGGCGACATGGGCTATATGTCCGACGGCTATATCTACATCGTCGGCCGGGCGAAGGACATGATCATCGTCAACGGCAAGAACCACTGGCCGCAGGACATCGAATGGGCCGTCGAGCAGCTGCCCGGGTTCAAGGCGGGCGACATCGCCGCATTCGCGATCACGACCCCGGGGGGCGAGGAAACCCCCGCCGTCCTCGTCCAGTGCCGCAGCTCCGACGAGGGCGAACGCCTGCGCCTGCGCGACGAGATCCGCGAACGCGTGCGCTCGGTAACGGGCATGAACTGCGTGATCGAACTGATCCCTCCCCGCACGCTGCCGCGCACCTCGTCGGGCAAGCTCAGCCGCGCCAAGGCGCGCAACCTGTACCTGAGCGGCGACATCAAGCCCTATGACATCGCCGCCTGACGACGCCTGCCCCGCCGCACCGTCCCGCCAGTGCGGCGGGACGGTCGCGGCCCCTGCCCCCGACCCGGTTATTTTTCACAACGCGGGGGATGGGAACGTTGCGATAACCAACGTGCATTAAGCCCGGCGGTGTGAGCAGCCAGTCGCCTTCCGGATCCGATCCGCCCCCGCCGATCATGCCGGCGCGTACACGAATGTCGACGCATCACATGCCCATCGACATGCGCGCGCTGCTCGCGCTGTCGGAAGGGTGCGATCCCAGGGAATGGGGCCGGCTTCGCGCGGCGCAGCTCGACGCCGGCCGGCAACTCGCCTGGTTCGCTCTCGCCGCCAACCTGCTCGCGACCGCCGTCTGTGCCGCATTGCTCTATCCCCGGATGCCGTTCTGGCAGGTCGCGTCATGGTCGACGCTCCTGATCGCGGGGACCGTGTGGGTGACCATCCGCCGCCGCCTCGCTCCCTCGCGCGCTGCCGGGCATGGTGGCAGGACGGATATCCGGGCAACCTTGTGGGAGGGGGGCAGCCTCGCTTTGGCCTGGTCGGTCATCCCGGTTTTCTTCTGCCCGCAAGTCCCGGTCGCAACGAGCATCGGGCTCGGCCTCACGCTAATGATCGTGATGACGGGGGCAGCCTTCGCGATGGCACCGCTGCCGCTCGCCACGCTCATGTTCATCGGCACACTCGGGTTCGTATCGTGCGTCCAGCTCATGCTGATGCACGCGAGTGGAATCGCCGGGGGGGTGCTCGCCTTCACCCTGTTGCTGATGACCGCCTGCCTCAGCCGGACGCGCGCGCTGGTCACGATCCACAATGCGCAGGCGGTGCTCGACGAACGCGACGAGACGATCAGCGTGCTCCTGCTCGAATTCGAGGAGAGCGCTGCCGAATGGCTGTGGGAGACCGACGCGACACGACGCGTGATCCGGCCCAGCGCCCGTTTCGCGCGGGCGTGCGGTCGCGCGCCGGCGGATATCGACGGCATGCCGATCCTCCAGCTGCTCGCCGGACCATCCTGGGACAGCGGCACGTTCGCGGCAGGCCTGCGCGCGCTTGCCGAAAAGCTGCGCAACCGGGACAGCTTCGTCAACCTGAGACTGCCGATCCGCTTCACCGAACAGGAGCGCTGGTGGCAGCTGGCCGCCGCGCCGCGTTACGACGACCGCGGAATATTCTGCGGTTTCCGCGGCGTCGGCGCGGATGTCACGGATCAGCGCGCGTCCGCGGACAAGATCAACCGCATGGCGCGCTTCGACACGTTGACCGGGCTGCCCAACCGCCGGCTGATCACCGAAACGCTGTCCGACGCGATGATCGCGGCGGAGGCCTGTGGCGGACGCTGCGCGTTCATGATGCTTGATCTCGACCGGTTCAAGGCGGTCAACGACACGCTCGGCCACCCGGTCGGCGACCGGCTGCTGTGCCAGGTCGCGGAACGGCTCGGCCATATGATGAGCGCGAACGAATCCTGCGGGCGGCTTGGCGGCGACGAGTTCGCGCTCGTCGTCCGCGACGCCAGCGATACGGGCGCGGTCGAGGAGCTCGCCGGACGCATCATCACCGCATTGTCGCGGCCCTACGACGTCGATCACTATACGCTGCATATCGGCGCCAGCATCGGGCTTGCCTTCGGGCCGCGCGACGGGCGCACGTCGGAGATGCTGATCCGGTCCGCCGATCTGGCGCTCTATCGCGCCAAGGATGCCGGTCGCGGTGTGTATCGCGTCTACGAACCCGCGCTTTACGTCCAGGCGGAGGAGCGGCGGGTGCTTGAGATCGCGCTGCGCGGCGCACTCGATCGGGGTGAGATGTCCCTCGCCTACCAGCCGATCATCGACACGCAGGGCGGCATGCTGCGCGGCTTCGAGGCGCTGCTGCGCTGGGAAAGCCCGGAGTTCGGCACGGTCCCGCCGTCCCGCTTCATCCCGCTCGCCGAAGACGCACGGATCATCGCGCAGATCGGCGCCTGGGTCCTGCGCACCGCCTGCGCCGAAGCCGCGAGCTGGCCCGAGGGCCTGCGCATCGCCGTCAACGTGTCGCCGGTCCAGCTGCAGAATGACGGTTTCGTCACGACCGTCGCGACCGTGCTTGCCGACAGCGGACTGTCGGCCGACCGGCTCGAGCTCGAGGTTACCGAGGGCGTCTTCCTGCGCGAGGATCGTGGCGCGACGACGACCCTCGCGCGTATCCTCGACCTCGGCGTACGCCTGAGCCTCGACGATTTCGGCATTGGCCATTCGTCGCTGGGCTATCTCAGCCGCACCCGCTTCTCCTCGATCAAGATCGACGGCAGCTTCGTCCGCGCCGCAGCACGCGGCGGCCGCGAGGCGCTGGCGATCATCCGCGCGGTGGTCGCGCTCGCGCAAAGCCTCGACATCGCGACCATCGCCGAAGGGGTGGAGACGCAGGACGAGCGTCAGCTTGTCGCGGCGCTTGGCTGTACGCACGCGCAAGGCGATCTGTTCGGCCGCGCCCTCCCCGTCACCGAAACCCGCACGTTGGCAGAGCGCGACTGGACCGATTCGGCCGCGGCCTGACGTTGCAATGACGCGTCAGTCAAGCATCCAGGCATCGCTCTGCAACGGCGGCGGCAGGATCAGCCGGGCCAGGCCACCCCCGACGACGACGACCAGCGCGCACAGGCTGATCTGCATGGACCTGCGCCGGTCGTCCACCCGATCAGCGCCAGAAGGCTTTCCGGTCGAGCAGCGCCGAGTGCGCCGCGGCAGCGCGGTCGAGCCGCTTGGCGTGTTTGCGATCGTCGACCAGTGCCGCTTCGTTGTCCTCAATCCCCAGCCGGGCAAGGATCGTGGGCACCGTTGCCGCGTCGTTCAGCGTGCCGAGCCGGTCCTGCAGCGTTTCGAGCGTCGAGACGAATTTGGCCTGCCGTTTTTGCTGCACCGCATCGGCAAACAGGTCCGCGAAGAATTCCGTCGCATAGCGCAGCGTCTTGGCGTCCTTGCGGATCGCATGACGCTCGTCGTCCGTCAGCAGCGCGAGCGATGGCGCGTCAATCTTGAGCGCCTTGCGTCGCTTGCGGAGCGCCGCCGCTGCAAACGCGCGGGCGGGCGCCTCGCGCACCGCCCGCGTCGCATCCCCCGTCGACCAGTCGCCAACCGCGAGCCACTGCGTCAGATCGAGCATCACCGTCCGCACGCGCGACGACTCCAGCGCCATATCGACCTCGTCATAGGCCAGACCGCGCGCCGCCTCGATCCGGTCAAAGACGTCCCCCGCGCCCAGCTTCGCCGCCGCCGTGTCCGCCAGCACGTCGAGATCGCGCGCCTGCCCCAGCGTCTGGGCCAGCCAGCGCAGCTCGGACCGGAAATGCGCCGTCTGCTCGCGTCCCAGCACGCGCTTGAACAGCCCGAGCGCGGCGCGCGTCCGCCGCAACGCGACACGCGCCTGGTGCAGCGCCTCCGGCGCGCGCGTCTCGAGCAGGATCGTCTCGTTCAGCCGATAGTGCCGCAGGCAGGCGCCAATAACCGTCCGGAGCGCCTCGATCGTCGTCGCGTCGCCATTGAGCGACACCGGCTCGGCCTTGAAGGCGCGACGCACTGGCCCGGTCAGGCCGTAACCGCGCTCGGACTTGGTCACGACGCCGAGCCGCAGCGGCACCATATCCGCGATCCGGCGGGCCAGCGTGAACAGCGCGGTCGGGTCGCCGCGCTTCAGTTCGATCTCGACTTCGCAGACCGGCGACTGCCGCTCGCCGACCCGGACCATCCCGCGGTCCAGTACGAGTTCGATCTCCGCCCCGTTCTCGCTGATCTCCCAGCTGCGTCGTTCCACCGACACGGTGAAGGCCGGCGCGAGCCGTTCGGTCGTCCCGTCGAGCAGCGCGAAGACCGGCGTAATGTCGTCGAGACGCGGACGATCGTCCGTGACCGGCCGTTCCCATTCGGGGCGCGAGAACAACCCCGCGCCCTTTGCCGGGTCGATCTTGATCGTCTGGATCCGCGTATCGCCCGCGCGCCGGATCCGCAGCGACGCGCCGTGCTCCCGTAGCGTTTGCTCGGGCGTGTCGAAATAGATCGCCTCGAGCATCGTGGTACGGGTCGCGTCATCCGACGGCAGTTCGCGCACGATCCGGTCCGCGGCGTCCGCCGTCAGGACGAGCTTCAATTCGACTTCCTGCATCATCCCAGTGTCCGATCTGCGTTCTCCTTACCATAACGCATATCGGCGATGGAGGGCACAACCGGACTTGCGTGCTGCGGCTAGCTTGTCAGTTCGTCGCGGCGGCCACGGCCGTCATGGACGGTGCGGATGATGCTGCTGACACTGACCGGGGGCGTCGGGATGTGCAGCGCCTGGGTCGGCGTACCGATCACCGCCGCGCGGGCACGCAGGCTGGATTTCAGGAACAGCGTCTCCGATGCGAGGAACCGGCGCGGCGTCGTGCCGAGGAACGTCGTCGCATCGCGCAGGAAATGCGACGCGTCGAAATAGCTGCTGTCGATCGCCGAATAATCGACATGGCCATCGGGCCGGATCAGCCGGATGAACGACCGCAGAAAGCGCGCGCGCCGCAGCAGCATCTTGGGCAGCATGCCGAAATGGCGGGTGGCGAGCCGCCTGAGCGCGTGCGTCTCGATCCCCAGCCGGTCGGCGACGTCCTGCATCTCGATCACCCCGTCGGTCACCGTCAGTGCGGCGAATGCACGGATCAGTTCCTCCTGCGGGTGCCGGCGCTGGAACAGCGGTTCCAGCACGTCGTCGAGGAACGGCTTGATCATCGCATCGTCGGACAGCGCGTCGAGCCCCGTCGTCAGCCGGCGCGACACCTCCGGACCGAGCAGCGTCTCGAGCGGCACGATACGGTTGCGGAAATCGCCCGCCAGCCGCGACGTCATCCGGGACCAGCCGATCGCGCTGATTCCGATCCCGACCGCGACGCCGCCATGTGTGACGGTGCGAAACGCGCGGCTGGTCGGGCCGTAGAGACTGGCGCGCTCGAGCGGCCCGAACCGGTGATTGCCGATCGCCACGGTGATCGGCCCCGCATCCGCCAGAATAGAAATCATAACTGGTGCAGGTAGATACCAGTTGACGAGCGGGTTGCGATCACTGGCCGAATAGATCGCATATCCGGTCAGGCATTCGGCAAGGCTTGCCTGGGGCAAGTCATACCGCATCCGCATTCCCGGTGGCATCGCAAATTTTTCCGGCGATACACCCGGAGAGTGTGTTCCACCAAAAACTTGATCTACGTTCATACCATCCACTCGTTTCTGTACGGAAGTATCCGCGCGCTTGCGGCCTATGGCTATACTGCTTTGCAGCGAAACGCTAGTTGTCCTATAATCTGTCTTAGTATTGATTGGCTTCAATACTTTGCCCGTTCTTCGCCGGGTCTCGACATTGAAGACCGGCCACCGCCGCCGCCGTCCCGGTGATGGACGTCGCGTTCGCGCCGCCTCGCGCGGCACAGCAGGGATGCGGGATTGATGGGGTTGACACTGGTATCGGCATCGCTTCTCGGTGCCGCCGAACCCATCAGGAAAGAACAGCGATGACAGTGATCGTAACCGGCGCCGCCGGCTTCATCGGCATGCATGTCGCGGACGCGTTGCTGGCACGTGGCGAAACGGTGTTCGGCATCGACGAGTGCAACGCCTATTACGACCCCGCGCTCAAGGCGGCGCGGCTCGCCTATCTGCGCGACCGGCACGGCGCGGCCTTCACCTTCGCCAAGCTCGATTTCGCGGACACGCCCGCGCTCGACGCAGCGGTGGCAGGCCTCGACATCGACCGGATCGTCCATCTCGGTGCGCAGGCCGGCGTCCGCTACTCGATCGAGAATCCGATGGCCTATGCCCGGGCCAATCTGGTCGGGCATCTCAACATCCTCGAACTCGCGCGCGCGCGGCAGGTCCGGCACCTGGTCTACGCCTCGTCCTCGTCGGTCTATGGCGGCAATGACAGCGTGCCCTTCCGCGTCGAGGATCGCACCGACCGCCCGCTGTCGCTCTATGCCGCGACGAAGAAGTCGAACGAGCTGATGAGCGAAAGCTACGCGCATCTCTATCGCCTGCCGCAGACGGGGTTGCGTTTCTTCACCGTCTACGGCCCCTGGGGGCGTCCCGACATGATGATGTGGATCTTCACCAAGGCGATCCTCGCGGGCGAACCCATTCCGGTGTTCAACGCAGGCCGGATGGAGCGCGACTTCACCTATATCGACGACATCGTCGCCGGCATCGTCGCCGCGCTCGATGCGCCGCCCGCGGATGATGGCCAGGCGAAGCCCGGCGGCAGCATGGGGCCGCACCGCGTCTACAATATCGGCAACAGCCGCGCCGAACAGCTCGGCGAGGTCATCGACGTGCTCGAGCAGGCGATCGGTCGCAAGGCGATCCGCCAGGACCTGCCGATGCAGGCGGGCGATGTCGTGCGCACCTGCGCCGATGTCAGCGCGATCGGCAACGATCTCGGCTTCGCCCCCACCACCAGCATCACCGAGGGCGTGCCACGCTTCATCCGATGGTATCGCGACTATCACGGCGTCTAGGCGTTAGGATCGCCGAGACCGAACCCCGAGCCCACCCTTTCGATGCACGGAGCAGCCCGATGACCGACGCCCCGACCTATACCCCCCCGGCAATCTGGACCTGGAACCGCGACAATGGCGGCCGGTTCGCCGCGATCAACCGGCCGGTCGCCGGATCGACGCATGACAAGGATCTGCCGGTCGGGCGCCACCCGCTGCAGCTCTATTCGCTCGGCACGCCGAACGGGGTGAAGGTCACGATCATGCTCGAGGAGCTGCTCGCGCTCGGCCATGCCGGCGCGGAATATGACGCCTGGCTAATCCGGATCAACGAAGGCGACCAGTTCGGCAGCGGCTTTGTCGAGATCAATCCCAATTCGAAGATCCCGGCGCTCATGGATCGCAGCGGCACGACGCCGCTGCCGATCTTCGAATCCGGCGCGATCCTGATGCATCTCGCGGAGAAGTTCGGCGCGTTCCTGCCGACCGAACCCGCGGCGCGCGCGACCTGCCTGTCCTGGCTGTTCTGGCAGGTCGGCAGCGGCCCGTTCGTCGGCGGCGGCTTCGGCCATTTCTACGCTTATGCGCCGGTCAAGATCGAGTATGCGATCGACCGGTTCGCGATGGAGGCCAAGCGCCAGCTCGACGTGCTCGACCGGCGTCTTGCCGACAGCGCGTATCTGGCCGGTGCCGCCTATACGATCGCCGACATGGCCGCCTGGCCCTGGTACGGGGCGCTGGTCCAGGGGCAGCTATACGACGCCGGTGAGTTCCTTCAGGTCCAGGACTATCCGAACGTGAAGCGCTGGGCGGATGCGATCGGCGCACGCCCCGCGGTCCAGCGTGGCCGCATGGTCAACCGCGTCATGGGCGATCCCGCGAGCCAACTCCACGAACGCCATGACGCCACGGATTTTGCGACCCGTACACAGGACAAGTTAAGCCCGCCATCATGAATGGCGCTATAAATGCTGTGGTGCAGCATTACTGAAAACATTGCGCGCGATTAGTGTAATTGGAGAAGTTTGCCTAAGTATTCCATTTATTTGCAACTTTATCTCCCAGCTCCCGTTCCTTGAACCGTTGTGCACACAGGATCGCCCGCCAGAGGCGATCGAGGCCGACCGTGTGCCGACGTGCCTGGTTCAGGGAGATGAAGCCAATGACCCAATCAACCCATCTGATCGATGCCCTCGATGCCCGTGTCGAACGGCGCAACGACCGGCGCGAGTTCTTCAAAAACGCACTTGGTGCGGCTGCGATGACGGCAGCCGGAGCGACCGCTCTGTCCCTCTCGAGCGCCGCCGCGGCACAGTCGGTAACCGACGCCGACGTCCTGAACTTCGCGCTCAACCTCGAATATCTCGAGGCGCAATTCTACTCCTATGCAGCCTATGGCACCGGACTCGACAACGCTCTGCTGACCGGCAGCGGTACGCAGGGTGCCGTTCGTGGCGGCCGCAAGGTCGCGTTCACCGATCCCATCGTCGAGCAATATGCACGCGAGATCGCACAGGACGAAATCGCGCATGTCAGGTTCCTGCGCACTGCGCTTGGCAGCTCGACGGTGTCGCAGCCGGTGATCGACGTCAGCGTCTCGCCGACCAGCGCCTTTTCGGTTGCTGCGCAGGCCGCCGGGCTCGTGCCTGCCGGCACCGCGTTCGATCCCTATGGCTCGGACGAGGCGTTCCTGCTCGGTGCGTTCATCTTCGAGGACGTCGGCGTCACCGCCTACAAGGGTGCCGCCCCCTTGCTCACGAACAAGACGTTTCTCGATGCCGCGGCCGGCCTGCTCGCGGTCGAGGCCTATCATGCCGCGATCGTCCGCACGACGCTGTACGGCAAGGGTATTGACGTGCCGTCGTTGCGGACCTCCGCCGATGCCATTTCGCGCGCGCGCGACAGCCTCGACGGCGGTGGCGCCAACACGACGATCTTTGGCGCGAATGATATCGACCAGGGCATCTCGTCCTACAGCGCGACGCCGATCAACCTGTCCGCCACCCAGGCGGCGGTGACCGTGTCGAACATCGTGCCGCTCGACGCCGACGGTGTCGCCTATAGCCGCTCGGTGAGCCAGGTGCTTAACATCGTGTACCTGAACAGTGGTGCAGTGGCCGCGGGCGGGTTCTTCCCGGCAGGCATGAACGGCAACATCAAGACGAGCACCGCAGCAGCCTGAACCGCTTCAGCTCTGCCGTAAGCTTTCTTTGCTATTCAGGGGATTAACCCAATGACCGACCTCAATACCAAGCTCGAAATATTCGACGCCATCGCCGCCCGGCGCAACGAACGCCGCGGCTTCCTGCGCTTTGCCGGTGGCAGCGCGCTTGCCGTCGGCGGTGCGTCGCTGCTCGCGGCCTGCGGCAACGACGATGCCGATCTCGCACCGTCGCCGACGCCCACGCCGACACCCGCGACGGGGTCCGCCATCACCGATGCCGACGTGCTGAACTTCGCGCTCAACCTCGAATATCTCGAGGCGCAGTTCTACGCATTCGCGACGTTCGGCGTTGGCCTCAACGCCAGCCTGCTGACCGGTACCGGGACTCAGGGCGCCGTGACGGGTGGCCGACAGGTGCCGTTCCAGGACGCGATCGTCCGTGAATATGCGCGCGAAATCGCCATCGACGAAGTCGCGCACGTTGCCTTCCTGCGCCGGGCACTCGGCACTGCCGCAGTCGCACAGCCTGCACTGGACATCTCTGCCGGCACCGCGGCTGCGCCGGGCGCCTTCACCTTGGCCGCACGTGCGGCACGTGTCGTTCCGGATACGGGCGTGTTCGATCCGTATGCCGACGACAACAGCTTCCTGCTCGGCGCGTTCATCTTCGAGGATGTCGGCGTCTCGGCGTACAAGGGTGGTGCAACGCTGATCGGCAACAAAACCTATCTCGAGGCGGCCGCCGGCATCCTCGCGGCAGAGGCGTATCACGCCGGCCTGATCCGCACGATCCTGTATCGCAAGGGACTGCAGACGCCGTCGCTGCGTACCGCCGCAAACCAGATCAGCGACGCGCGCGACAGCCTGGACGGCACCGTTACCAACGCAACGACGGGCATCATCGGCGACATCGATCAGGGCATCACCGGCATGGATCCAACCGTGTCGAACATCGTCCCGACCGACGCCAACGGCCTGGCGTTCAGCCGGTCGGTCGCACAGGTGCACAACATCGCCTATCTGACCAACACCGCAAAGATCGGCGGGGGCTTCTTCCCCAACGGCACCAACAACCGCACCGATGCACTGCGCACCAGCGGCGCCAACGCGTGATCGTCGTCACGAACTGAAACAGGACAACCTGGGCCGCGGCGTACATTGGGCGCGTCGCGGCCCCTCGTTTGGGGAACGACCATGAAGCATTACATGAATCTGACCGCGCTCGCCGGCCTCGCCGTTGCGGGCCTTTTTGCCGTTCCGGCCGTCGCACAGGAAACCACCGAAGATCGTCCGTTCTCGGGCGTCTATATCGGCGCCGCGGGCGGCTATGACGTGCAGGGCAATGACGTCGGCTCATCGATCCTGTTCGACCGCAACGGCAACGGCGCTTTCAACGACAGCGTCAACACCATCACCGGCGCCAACGCCTTCTCGCCAGGCTTCTGCAACGGCTCGGCCCGTACCGGTGCCGCGGCTTCCGGCTGCCGTAACGACGACGATGGTTGGGCCTATTACGGTCGTGCAGGCCTCGACGTTCAGCGCGGCAACATCGTCGTCGGTGTCGTCGGCGAATTCGGCACGAGCGACATCACCGACAGCACCTCGGGCTTCTCGACCACGCCTGCGAGCTACACGATGGCGCGCAAGCTGAAGTGGGAAGCGTCCGCCCGCGGCCGCCTCGGCTATGCTGCCAACACCACGCTGTTCTACGGCACGTTCGGTGCGGGCTATGCCAAGATCGACAATCTGTTCTTCACGACGAACACGGCGAACGCGTTTTCGGCGACTGGCTCGAAGAACCAGTGGGGCATTCTCGGCGGCGGCGGCATCGAGCAGAAGCTGACCAAGAACATCTCGATCGGCATGGAATACATGTTCCATCAGTACCAGGACGACGACGCGCGCGTTCGCGTGACGGCGGGCACGGCGCTGGCCGGCAGCCCGGTTCTGCTGGCGAACAACCCGTTCCTGATCGCGCCAAACACCAGCGGCACCGATTTCCGCCGCAGCGACGAGAAGTTCCGCTGGCACAGCCTGCGCGCCACGGCGGCGTTCCGGTTCTGAGCCCATACGCTGCCAGCATTGCATGATGCTGGCAGCGTAGCGCTTCCGGCGAGCCTAGAGCCCCTCGCCCCCGACCCACTGCGCATTCGACAGGCGCCGTGCCAGATCCCAGCTTTGCTGCCGGATATCGGGGACCGCGACGACCTCCCACAATCCGCCGCGGGTCATCGGCCCGATACAGTGCAACCGCTGCTCGGCGTTACCGTCACGCCCGATCGCCTGCGACTGCGCATCGACATCGACCCCGAGACGAAGCGGATCGGGCCGGATGGCCCCGTCCGCGATCAGATGCCGGATCAGCGGCTCGCTCGATCGCATCAGGTCGCCCTGCGGCCCGGTACAGTTCACGATCCGCGCCGCCCGCGTGACGACCGCCTGGTCCGAACCGCGTGGCCGCCAGCTTAGCTCCACAGCATCACCGGCTGCCGCGGCGGACACGATCTTTCCCGCTGTGAACCGGAGCCGCCCGGTCGAGACCAGCGCATCGACCCGGTCCGCGACCTCCGGCGCCAGCCGATGCCGGTGGACGTCCCAATAGGGCCGTGCGTGCCGCAGGAACCGTGCGCGCTGCGACGTCGGGGCGGCGGCCCAGAGCATCTGGGTCACGGGGCGAAGCTCGTCGACCGCCGCGCGCCAGCCATCCGCCTTGGCACGGTCGCGGACGTGCCGGACGATCGCCGACAAATCCCCCTGCGGCTTGTCGAGGACCCGCGCGGGCGGCGCGCCATCGACATGCCGCCGCGGCGACAGCCCACGCCGCGACACCGCCAGGATCTGTCCCGAAAATCCGCCCGCATCGAGCAGCAGCGCGGCGTCGATCGCGGTCAGCCCGGTCCCGACCAGCACCACCGTATCGTCCGGCCCGAGCCCCTCGCCAATGTCCGAGGCCCAGGGATCCGCGCTATAGCGTCCGGGCGGAAGGTCGTCGGGGTTGAGCCCCGGCGGCGTGTGCGGCGGCAGGTTGCCGAGCGCGAGCACCGCACTGTCCGCAGCGATCGCGCTGCCATCCGCCATCGTCACCGCAAGCCTGTCGGTCCCGGCGAAATCGATCGCGCACACCTCCCCTTGCGCAAGCACAAGCCGCCCCGCCGATTGCGCGATCGTCGCGTCGAGCATCTCGCGCAGATACAGGCCGTAGGTCGTGCGCGGCACGAACGTCTTGCGGTCGCCGTCACCGCGCGCTTCGAGCCAGCGGACGAAATGATCGGGATCGTCGGGCAGCGCGCTCATGTTGCCCGCGCGTACGTTGAGCAGGTGGCTCGGATGCGCTGCACTATAGGCGACGCCGCGTGCGAGCTGGCGCTGACGCCGCTCGACCAAAGTCGCGCGCGGCCCGCCGTGGCGCATCAGGTTGATCGCCAGCAACGTGCCCGAAAAACCGCCCCCGACGATGACGACATGATCGTCCGGTCCCGCGATACGTGTCATCCTGCCCCCATTTGCCGCAAAATCATCGTCCCCGCTCGATAGGCGCAAAGCGGCCCGACGCACAGCCGGCACGCGCAACGCACGGGGAACATAGAAGGATTGCACAAACGACAGCGCTGTTGCACTTTCTCGTCCATGGCCTGCCGGTCCCGGTCTGGCCCTCCCCCGGAGATCGCCCTGTGAAATCGAAGTTCGCCGTTCTTGTCTCGCTGATCGCCATCGCCGCCGCCACGCCCGCCACCGCGCAGGACCTTCACGCCTGTATCGACGAGGCGTGTACGCTCGAATCGATCCTGCCGCAGGACGCGGCATCGGGCACGCCCGCAGCCGATGCGGCGGCCGCGACGCGCTATGGCCGCTGGGGCTTCGACCTTGCCGGCATGGACAAGAGCGTGAAGCCCGGCAACGACTGGTTCGACTATGTGAACGGCAGCTGGGTCAAGAGAACGCAGATCCCGGCGGACCGCTCGTCCTACGGCGCCTTCGCGGTACTGCGCGACCTGTCCGAGGCACGCATGCGCACGCTGGTCGAGGGCTATAAGCCCGGCGACGCCGCCAACCCCGATCGCGCCAAGGTCGCGACGCTCTACCAAGGCTTCATGGACGAAGCCGCGATCGAACGCGCTGACGCTGCACCGCTGTTGCAGCGGCTCGCCCCGGTCAAGGCCGCGACGACGAAGGACGATGTCGCGGTGCTGATGGGCAAGTCGATGGGCGGGTTCGGCGCCAGCTTCTTCGGTCCCGGCGTCAACGACGACGCGAAGCAGCCCGACGTCTATGCGCTGTATCTGCGCCAGTCGGGCCTGGGGCTCGGCGACCGCGACCTGTATCTTGATCCGAAATTCGCGCCGCAGGTCGTGCGCTACCAGGCCTATGTCGCGCAGATGCTCGGCATGGCGAACTGGCCGAACGCGCAGGCCGCCGCGGCAAAGATCGTCGCGATGGAGACGCGGATCGCGCAGGCGCACTGGACCCGCGCGCAGAGCCGCGACCGCGACAAGACCTACAACCCGATGACGCTCGCGCAGCTTCAGGCGCAGGCGCCGGGCTTCCCCTGGGCCAAGTTCTGGACTGCCGCGGGCATCGACAAGGCCAACCGCGCGATCGTCGCGCAGAACACCGCCTTTCCGAAGATCGCCGAGGTCTTCGCCACCACCGACCTCGACACGCTGAAGGCCTGGCAGGCGTTCCGCACCGCCGACGACATCGCGCCCCTGCTGTCGAAGCGGTTCGTCGACGCCAATTTCGACTTCCGCTCGAAATTCCTCAACGGCCAGCCGCAGCAGCGCGATCGCTGGAAGCGCGGGATCGGCGTTACCGAACGCGCGCTGGGCGAGGCGATCGGCCGCGATTACGTCGCGCTCTATTTCCCGCCGGCTTCGAAGACCAAGATGGACGAACTCGTCGGCAACCTGCGGATCGCACTGCGCGGGCGGATCGACGGTCTGCCCTGGATGGGTGCCGCGACCAAGCAGGAGGCGCAGGCCAAGCTCGCCAATTTCAGCGTGAAGGTCGGCTATCCCGACAAATGGCGTGACTATAGCGCGCTGCAGATCACCCCGGGCGACCTGATCGGCAATGTCGAGCGCGCCGGGCGGTTCGAATGGGACTATCGCCGCAACCGCATGGGCGGCCCGGTCGACAAGGCCGAATGGGGCATGACCCCGCAGACCGTGAACGCCTATTACAACTCGGTGAAGAACGAGATCGTCTTCCCCGCAGCGATCCTCCAGCCGCCGTTCTTCGATCCGGATGCCGATCCCGCGGTCAATTACGGCGGCATCGGCGGCGTGATCGGGCACGAGATCAGCCACGGCTTCGACGACCAGGGTCGCAAGTCCGACGGCAAGGGCGTGCTGCGCGACTGGTGGACCGCGCAGGATGCCGCCAAGTTCGAGGCACAGGCGGTCAAGCTCGGCGCGCAGTACGAGGCCTATACGTTCGAGGGCCTGCCCGGCGTGAAGATCAACGGCCGCGCCTCGATGGGCGAGAATATCGGCGATCTCGGTGGCGTGCTGATCTCGCTCGACGCCTATCACACGTCGCTCGGCGGCAAGCCCGCACCGGTGCTCGACGGCTATAGCGGCGACCAGCGCTTCTTCCTCGGCTGGGGTCAGGTCTGGCGCACGCTGTTCCGCACCGAGGCGCTGCGCCAGCAGCTCGTCAGCGATCCGCATTCGCCGGGGCAGATCCGTGCGATCAACCCGCTGCGCAACGTCGACGCCTGGTACAAGGCGTTCGACGTGAAGCCCGGGGACGCGCAATATCTGGCGCCCGCGGACCGCGTCCGGATCTGGTAAGGCCGCAAGCCCGCCGCCGGGCACGAAAAAATCCGGCGGCGGGCCAAGGTCGGGGCGGCAGGGCTCCGTCCTGTCAACGAGGGTGGCGGTGTTCCTGCTCGTCCGTCGTCATCCTCGCCCCCCGACGCTCGAACGGCCGGGACGCGGTCAGCGGACCGCCCGGTCCAGGAATGCCACGCTGTCCGCCAGCACCGGCGCCTTGCCGCGGAACGGCTTCGACAGCGCCATCGCCACATTCTCATGGCTGAGCCCCGGATAGTCGACATGCCGCACCGGTGCACCGAGCGCGGTCAGCTTCGCCGTCAGGTTGTCGGCATTGTGCGCCTTCACCTGCGTGTCGTCGCCCGCCGACACCAGCAGCATTGGCGGCGCATCGCGTCGCGCGAAGTGGATCGGCTGGGTCATCACGGGATCCGCCGCCCCCTGCATCGCGTCGATCGCGCGCCTGGCGGTGAACGGGTAGAAGTCATAGGGCCCGCACAAGCCGACCGCGGCCTTGATGATCCGCGGATCGACACCTTCCGCACGCAACCACCGTGGGTCGAGCGTCAGCATCGCGACCGTATACGCCCCCGCGGAGTGACCGGCGACCGCGATCCGGTTCGGGTCGCCGCCCGACGCCTCGATATGATCGCGCGTCCACTTCACCGCCTCGGCGCCATCCTGAAGGAAGGCGGGGAAGCGCACCTCGGGTACCTTGCGGTAGTCGGGCATGACGACGACGTAGCCCGCCTTCGCATAGGCGCGCGCGGCAAACGCATAGGCGCTGCGCGACCCGTGCACCCAGCCGCCGCCATACCAGAAGATCAGCACTGGCAGCCCCGTCTTCGCGCCGCCCGATGGCCGCCATACGTCGAGTTTCTGGCCATGCGTGCCGAACGGAACGCCCTCCCGCACCCGCGCGGTGCCGCGGCCGCCGCCCATTATGCCATCGAGCACGCTGAGCGTCCCCGGCCCCGCGGTGAACGCCGTGCCCGCAATCAGGATCACGACCAGCGCGATGACAATGGCAATGCGGCGCATCAGCGGCGGAAATCTGCGGTAATCGATCCGCTGGCCGCCAGTTCGGCCTCGTGCCCTGCCTCGCGCCACGTCTCGGCAAGCGCGGCGTCTTCCCATTCGCACATCGCCGGATGCGCGATGATCAGCTCGACCCAGGCAAGGCCCTGTGGACCGACATCGATCCCGTAGGTGCGGACGCGAAACGCGACAGGCGCAAAGAAGGCGTCGACGGCGGTGAAGTCGGCGCCTGCGAGCCAGGGCCCGCCGAACCGGTCGAGTCCTTCCGCCCAGAGTTCGGTGATGCGCGCGACGTTGCGGTCGAGCGCGTCACTGCCGCGGACTGGATCGACGCGGACGCCGACGTTCATCGTCCGCTCGTTGCGCAATGCCGCGAATCCGCCATGCATCTCTGCCGCCGCACAGACCGCCCAGGCGCGCGCATCGCCATCGGACGGCCAGACGCCATCGTGCCGCTCGGCGAGGTAGAGCGCGATCCCCAGCGAATCCCATATCGTCCGCTCGCCATCGATCAGCACCGGCACCTGCCCGGTCGGCGAGAAACTCCGGAACGCATCGTAATTCTCGGGCGCGAGGAAGGGTTCGATCCGATCCTCGAACGCGATCCCCAGCGCCCGCATCAACACCCACGGACGGAGCGACCAGCTGGAATAATTCCGGTTCGCGGTGACGAGCGTATAGCCCATCAGGTGGTGTAGCGCGCGGTGGTCTTGGCTGCGACCTCGTCCGCGGTCACGCCGGGCGCGAGTTCGACCAGCCTGAACGGTGACTCATGGTCTACGCGCTGGAATACCGCCAGGTCGGTGACGATCATGTCGACCACGTTCTTGCCGGTCAGCGGCAGAGAGCAGGACGGGATGAACTTTGGCGTCCCGTCCTTGGCGGTGTGATCCATCACGACGATGATCTGCTTGACGCCCGCGACCAGATCCATCGCGCCGCCCATGCCCTTGATCATCTTGCCCGGGATCATCCAGTTGGCGATGTCGCCGTCTTCGCTGACCTCCATCGCGCCGAGCACGGTCAGGTCGATATGCCCGCCGCGGATCATCGCGAAGCTGTCGGACGAGCTGAAATAGACCGACGAGGGCAGTTCGCTGATCGTCTGCTTGCCCGCGTTGATCAGGTCGGCATCCTCTTCGCCCGCAAAAGGAAACGGCCCGATCCCGAGCATCCCGTTCTCCGACTGGAGCGTGACGGTCATGCCGTCGGGAATGTTGTTCGCGACGAGCGTCGGGATGCCGATGCCGAGATTGACGTAATAGCCGTCCTTCAGTTCCTGTGCGGCCCGCGCCGCCATCTGGTTGCGATCCCACGGCATCAGTTGAGCGTTCCTTCCTGGATGGTGGTGATGGTCGTGACCTGGTCGCGCAGTTCGGCGCTGACGCCGTCGACGATCGCCTGCAACGCGGCATCCTCGGCGATGCCCCAGGTGCCCGCATAGGCGCGGGCGGCGTGACGGATCGTGTCGGCTAGGAGGTAGCCGAATACGGTCGGATCCTCGAGGATGCCCGCGTCGATCAGCACGTTGCTGCCCGCATTGTTGGTGATCCAGATCCGCGCGACCTCGACCGATTCGTCCGTCAGCGCGGCGCCGGGATCGAGCTTGATCGCGTTGGGGTGGTCGGTCATCAGTGGATTCCCTGTGTCGGCGCCCAGTGGATCGCGGGCGGAAAGACCTCGTCACGGCTGCCTTTCAGCGCGGTGCCGTAGACGGGGTTCGGCAGCACGAACCACCCTGCCCCCCATTTCGCCGTGATCGCGGGCGACTGCACCACCGCACGCCGCGCGGCGGGGGTCTGGCCTGCGTTGAACAGGTCGCTGAAATCGCCGAGCTGGTCGCCGCCCATCGCGACGACGCAATATCGGGCGGCGATCGTCGCGCGGCGGCCGTCCTTCTTCGATCCCGTCGCGTCGTCGCCGGCGAGGAACAGGGTCTCGCCATGGCGGGCGGGGCCAAGCCCCGCGGCTTCGATCGCCGCCTGGGTCTGTGCTGCGTTGGCGGCGGCGCGGTTGGAGTTGAAGACCACCGTTACGCCCATCGCGCGCAACTGCGTCAGTGCGGCGAGCGCGCCGGGAACGGGCGCGACCTGCTTGATGCCAGTGCGCTCCCACTCCTGCCAGCGCGGTTCGGACCAGGGCCGCCCCGTCGACGCATCATATTCGAAACCGAGGTTGAGCAGCACGGTCTCGTCGACGTCGAACACCGCGGCCTTGGGCTTGCTGCCGCACCCGGTCCAGCTGGGCGCGGCGAGCGTCGCGCCGGGCGCGAGGACGACCGATGTCGGCGTACGCAGCGCACGGACATAGCCGACGAGCGCGTTCCATGCCTGGATGCTGGCGGCTGCGGCCTCGCCCGAGGCGTAGAGATACTGCATGCCCGCGGGGACGCCGTCGACGGTCACCGGTGCGGCGACGATCGCGGTCGGCGAGGTCACGCTGACGCACCCTTGCAGAAGCAGTGCTCCTGCGAGCGCAGGGGTCCAGGAAAAATGGCTGCGTTTGCGGCGCACTATCGGGCTTGGTTTCACGCGGGAACCCGCTCGCGGACGGTGCGGAATTCGATCTTCTTGTCGTAGGGCGCGCCGACGATCATCCGCTTCACATAGATCCCCGGCAGGTGGATGGTATCGGGATCCAGGCTGCCGATGGGGACGATTTCCTCGACCTCGGCGACGCAGATCTTGCCCGCGGTGGCCATCGGCTGGTTGAAGTTGCGCGCGGTCTTGCGGAAGATCAGGTTGCCGCTCTCGTCCGCCTTCCAGCCCTTGATGATGCTCAGGTCCGCACGGATGCCCCGTTCGAGGATATAATCCTGCCCGTCGAAGCTCTTCACCTCCTTGCCCTCCGCCACCAGGGTGCCGACGCCGGTCTTGGTGTAGAAGCCGGGGATGCCCGCGCCACCCGCGCGGCAGCGCTCGGCAAGCGTCCCCTGCGGGCAGAATTCGACCTCGAGCTCGCCGCTCAGATATTGCCGCTCGAATTCCTTGTTCTCGCCGACATAGGACGAGATCATCTTCTTCACCTGGCGCGAACGGAGCAGCTTGCCGAGACCCTGCCCGTCGATCCCGGCATTGTTGCTCGCGATCGTCAGGTCCTTGACGCCCGACGCCTCGATCGCGTCGATCAGCCGCTCGGGGATGCCGCACAGCCCGAACCCGCCCGCGCAGATCGTCATCCCGTCGAACAGCACGCCCTCGAGTGCCGCCGCCGCGTCGGTGTAGCGCTTGTTCGCCATGCATCCTCCTATCGTCTTTACCGCGGCATAATGCGCCGGGCAGTGGACGGCAATGTCGGGCGGGCGTTCTCGACTTGGTGACGATTGCCGGGCTACGGTGGCGGCAGGAGATTGTCATGACCCAGCGTACCGGCGGCCAAATTCTCGTCGACCAACTCGTCGCACAAGGCTGCGACCGAATTTTCACCGTACCCGGCGAAAGCTTCCTCGCGGTGCTCGACGCGCTTCACGACACGCCCGCCATCGAGACGGTGGTGTGCCGGCAGGAAGGCGGCGTGGCGTTCATGGCGTGCGCGGACGGCACGCTGACGCACCGCCCCGGCATCGCCTTCGTCACGCGCGGGCCCGGTGCGACCAACGCATCGATCGGCGTGCATGTCGCGATGCAGGACTCCCAGCCGATGATCCTGTTCGTCGGCGATATCGACCGCGGCACGCGTGACCGCGAGGCGTTCCAGGAGATTGATTTCCAGGCGATGTTCGCGCCCATCGCCAAATGGGCGGCGCGGATCGACGATGCCCGGCGAATTCCGGAATATGTCGCGCGCGCCTATGCGACCGCGATGTCGGGCCGGCCTGGGCCGGTGGTGCTCGCACTCCCCGAAGACATGCTGCTCGACCTGGTCGAGGCGGTCGATCGGCCGCGAGTCGAGCGCGTCGCGCAGGCGTGCGACGCGGACATGATGGACCTGCTCGCGGATCTGCTGACGACCGCCGAACGGCCGGTGGCGATCGTCGGCGGCGCGGGCTGGGATGCGGCTGCGTCGGGGGCGTTCTCCACTTGGGCGGATCGCAACGGCATTCCCGTCGCCGCGGCGTTCCGGCGGCAGGATGCGATCCCGAACGCCTGCCCGGTCTGGGCGGGCAACCTCGGCTATGGCCCCAATCCGAAGCTGGTCGCGCGGGTGAAGGAAGCCGACCTGCTGCTCGTCGTCGGCCCACGGCTCGGCGAGGCGACGACCGATGGCTATGCGCTGGTGACGCCCGATCATCCGGGGCAGCGGATCGTCCATGTCCATCCCGATCCCAATGAGTTGAACCGCACCTATCACGCCGACGTCGCGGTGTGCGCGGGGATGGCCGAATTCGCAGAGGCGCTGCTCGCGGTCGACCTACCGCCGCGGACCGCGGGTCAGGAGGCGCATGCCGAATGGCGCGCCTGGTCGACGCCGGCGCCGCGCGATCTGGTCATGGACCTGGGGCCGTGCGTCGCGGCGATGCGCGAGCGGCTGCCCGCGGATGCGATCCTCTGCAACGGCGCGGGGAATTATTCGGGCTGGTGGCATCGCTACTGGGCCTATGCCGGGCCGGGCACGCAGCTTGCGCCTACCGCCGGAGCGATGGGTTACGGCGTGCCCGCCGCGGTCGCCGCGTCCCTGAGGCATCCCGAGCGGACGGTGGTCGCGCTGGCGGGTGACGGCTGCTTCCTGATGAACGGGCAGGAGCTGGCGACCGCGGTCGCGCAGCGGGCGGACATGCTGGTGCTGGTCGTCGACAATGGCGGCTACGGCACGATCCGGATGCATCAGGAGCGCGAATATCCGGGGCGGGTGTCGGGAACCGCGCTGCGCAATCCTGACTTCGCCGCGCTGGGCCGGGCCTATGGGTGCTGGGCGGAAACGGTCACCAAGACCGAGGATTTCGCCGCGGCGCTCGACCGGGCGATGGGGAGGTCCGGCGTGCGGCTGCTGCATCTGGTCACGGATATCGAGGCGATCACCGCCGGGACAACGCTGGCGGCGATGCGCGGGGCGGCGTGATCCTTATTGGATAAGGACGCCGCCAGCCCACCTCACGCTCCACCCCGGCGAAGGCCGGGGCCCAGTTGGGGGACGGCAATAACGGGGGACGGTCCTCTGTTACCTCGGCCTTCCCAAGTGGGCCCCGGCCTTCGCCGGGGTGGTTTTGATGCTAGTGCCGGCATTCACTCGCACCGTTCCCCCGCGAAGGCGGGGGCCCAGGGTACCGGGCGCTACCGGTATTTAGCTGGGCCCCCGCGTCCGCGGGGGAACGGCCCAAAACAATAGCCTCTCAGCCCGCCAGCTTCGCCCGCACCGCCGCCACAGCATCCGCCGCCTTTTCGCCATCAGGCCCACCACCCTGAGCCATATCGGGACGGCCACCACCACCCTGCCCGCCGAGCGCGGCGACCGCGATCTTCAGCAGGTCGACCGCATTGTGGCTCGCGACCAGATCCGCGGTCACGCCGACCGCGACCGAGGCGCGGCCGTCGTTGATCGCGACGAGCATCGCGATCCCCGAGCCCAGCCGCTGCTTGGCCTCGTCGACCGCGCCGCGCAGGCCCTTCGCCTCGAAGTCGTTGAGCACCTGCCCAATAAAGGCCACGCCGCCGACCTGCTCGGGTCCCGCCGCCTCACCGGAACCGCCGCCGCCAAGCGCCAGCGCCTTCTTCGCATCCGCCAGCTCACGCTCGAGACGGCGGCGATCCTCGATCAGCGCCGCGACGCGCGCGGGCACCTCGTCGGGAGTCGATTTCAGCGCCGCCGCCGCCTCGCGCAGGCGATCGTCGCGCCCGGTCAGATAGGCGCGCGCCGCCTCGCCGGTCAGCGCCTCGACGCGCCGCACGCCGCTCGACACCGCGCCTTCGCCGACGACCTTGAACAACCCGATATCGCCGAGCGCGGTTACGTGCGTGCCGCCACACAGTTCGATCGAATAGGTGCCCTCGTCGGTCGAGCCCATCGACACGACGCGGACCTCGTCGCCATATTTCTCGCCGAACAGCGCCATTGCGCCCATCGCGATCGCGTCGTCGGGGGTCATTAGCAGCGTCGTCACCGCGCCATTGCCGCGGACCTGTGCGTTCACATCGGCCTCGACCTGCGCGATGTCGGCGGGCGTCATAGCGACCGGCTGCGAGAAGTCGAAGCGAAGGCGATCGGGCGCGACTAGGCTCCCCTTCTGCGCGACATGCTTGCCGAGCCGTTCTCGCAGCGCTTCATGCAGCAGATGCGTCGCCGAATGGTTGGCGCGGATCTGCGCACGACGCGCGACGTCGATCTGCAGCTTGACCGTATCACCGACCTTGATCCCGCCCGACTCGACCATCGCATGATGGACGAACACGCGGCCGAGCTGCTTCGACGTCTCGGTGACGGTCGCGCGCAGCCCGGTGTCGGTCGAGATGTGGCCGGCATCACCGACCTGGCCGCCGCTCTCGCCGTAGAAGGGCGTCTGGTTGACGACGATCGACACCGTATCACCCGTCGTCGCATGGTCGACGCGCGCGCCGTCCTTGACCAAAGCGACGACCTCGCCCTCGCCGGTGTCCGAGGCATAGCCGAGGAATTCGGTGCCGCCGCTCTGCTCGACGATGTCGAACCAGATATCGTCAGAAGCCTTGGCGCCCGAACCCTTCCAGGCAGCACGCGCGGCGCGCTTCTGCTCGGCCATCGCGGTGTCGAAGCCTTCGCGGTCGACCGCGAGCCCGCGTTCGCGAAGCGCGTCCTCGGTCAGGTCGTAGGGGAAGCCATAGGTGTCGTAGAGCTTGAACGCGACGTCACCCGCGAGCGTACCCTCGGTCATGTCCGCGGTCGCCTCGTCGAGCAGCTTCAGCCCCTTGTCGAGCGTCTGCCGGAACCGCGTCTCCTCTTGCTGCAGCGTCGCCTCGATCAGCGGCTGCGCCCGGAACAGCTCGGGATAGGCTGCGCCCATTTCGGTGACGAGCGACGGCACCAGCCGGTGCATCAACGGCTCCTTCGCGCCCAGGATATGCGCATGGCGCATTGCGCGGCGCATGATCCGGCGCAGCACATAGCCGCGGCCTTCGTTCGCGGGCAGCACGCCGTCCGCGACCAGGAAGCCTGCGGTGCGCAGGTGATCGGCGATCACGCGGTGGCTGGCGGTGTTCGCGCCGTCGGTCGCGGTGTGCGTCAGCGCGCCCGAGGCTGCGATCAGCGCCTTGAACGTGTCGGTGTCGTAATTGTCGGTGACGCCCTGCATGACTGCAGCGATCCGCTCGAGCCCCATTCCGGTGTCGATCGAGGGCTTGGGCAGATTGCCGACGATCTCGGCATTTTCCTGCTCATATTGCATGAACACGAGGTTCCAGATCTCGACGAAGCGATCGCCGTCCTCGTCGGGGCTGCCGGGAGGGCCACCGGGGATGTGATCGCCGTGGTCGTAGAAGATCTCCGAGCATGGCCCGCACGGCCCGTTGTCGCCCATCGACCAGAAATTGTCCTTGGTCGGGATGCGGATGATGCGGTGCTCAGGCAGCCCGGCGATCTTCTTCCAGAGATCGAACGCCTCGTCGTCGGTGTGATAGACGGTCGCGGTCAGCCGGTCGGGCGACAGGCCCCAGTCCTTCGTCAGCAGCGTCCACGCATGCGTGATCGCCTGTTCCTTGAAATAATCGCCGAACGAGAAATTGCCGAGCATCTCGAAGAAGGTGTGATGCCGCGCGGTATAGCCGACATTGTCGAGATCATTGTGCTTGCCGCCCGCGCGGACGCACTTCTGCGACGAGGTAGCGGTCGTATAGGGGCGCGATTCGAGGCCGGTGAAGACGTTCTTGAACGGCACCATCCCGGCATTGACGAACATCAGCGTCGGGTCGTTCTGCGGGACAAGCGGCGCAGAGGGCACGATCTGGTGCCCCTGCGAACCGAAATAGTCGAGGAAGCCGCGGCGGATGTCGTTCGTCGATGTCATGCCGCCGACTTAGGCGAGCAACGGAGTTCGCTCAAGTGACCGCGTTACGCGGATTGTGGCAGGGCCGCCGCCAGCCAGTCATCGGCGTGAAGCCCGTAGATCAGGCTGTCGCGCAGCCCCATGTGCGTCTCCCATTCGCCACGCAGAAGCCGTTCGCGCCGGAACCCCAGCCGTTCGAGGAGCAGGATCGACGCGCGGTTCTCGCTGTCGGCATCGGCGAACACGCGGTGCTGCCCCTCGGCGAACAGCTGGTCGAGCACCGCCGACACCGCCTCGCTCGCTAGGCCGCGGCCCCAGTGCGCGCGCGCGAGGATGAAGCCGATCTCGGTCACCCCCTGCCCGCGCATCCGCCCGCCCGACACCCAGCCGATCGCCCGGTCGTCGCCGTGCCGCGTGATCGCCCAGGCGCGCCAGTTCACGTCGGCGGCATCCTCGACCAGATAGAGCCGCGTCGCCTCGATCGACGTCAGCGGCCCATCCGCCGAATAGGTCATCAGGTCCGCGTCGGCGAGCGTCGGGTGCAACGCGACCGCGTCGGCCTGGACGAGCCGCCGCAGCCGGAGCCGCGGGGTCACCAGCACCGGATGGGGCAGCGCGCGACGCCTCAAGCGATCAGCGCATCGACGAGCGCGCGCACTTTCTTCTGACGCCACTGCGGCAGCGGCGCGACGAGCCAATAGCCGCCACGCGACGGCTGCGCGTCGCCGATGATCCGGACCAGCCCCGCCTCGAGCCCGCGCCGCGCGAGCAGTTCGGGCACGGTCGCCCGCCCGAGCCCCGCCGCCGCCGCATCGATCGCCAGCCCTGCATCACCGACGCGGACGAGTGCCGTGGCATCTCCCGCCGCCGGGTCGAGCGCGGGTGCGCCGGGCCAGGCGATGATCGCTTCGGACGCGCTGCCGGTCGCCGAGATCGTGACAAGCCCTTCGGATTCGAGCGCCTCGCCCTCATTCTCGCCCGGGCCATCGCCCCAGCGGATCGCAAGGTCCAGATTGGCCTCGGTGAAGTCGACCGTCTCGTCCGCGGTGATCAGGACGAAGCGCAAATCGGGATCGGCGGCCGCAATCTCGGCGAGCCGCGGCATCAGCCATTTCTCGGTCAGGTCGCGCGGTGCGGCGATCGTCAGCGACTTGGACGTCTGCCCCGCCTGCATCGCACGGACCGCTTCCTCGAACTGGAGGAAGCCGTTGCGCAACGGCCCGAGCCCCGCCTCGGCCTCGGGCGTCAGCTCGAGCCCGCGCGTCGTGCGCCGGAACAGCACGACGCCCAGCGTATCCTCGAGCGCGCGGATCTGCTGCCCGACCGCGGCGGGGGTGACCGCGAGCTCGTCGGCGGCACGCGTGAACGACAGGTGGCGCGCCGCCGCATCGAGCACGCGCAGCCCGTTAAGCGGAAGGTGCGTACGCTTCACGAAATCACCGCCGGCGCACTGAGCGAGAAATGCGGAATCGCCACCTCGAACACCGCACCGGTGTCGTCGACCATCCGGTAGGATCCGCGCATCGCACCCGTCGGCGTCGCCAGCGGGCAGCCCGAAACATAGTCGAAGCTCGCGCCCTGCTCGATCAGCGGCTGCTCGCCGACGACACCCTCGCCCTCGACAGTGTGGCGCGCGCCATGCCCGTCGGTGATGATCCAGTGTCGCGTCAGCAGCTGGACCGCGCCGGGCCCGTCATTTTCCAGCCGGATATGATAGGCCCAGAACCAGCGCCCGCGCTGCGGCTCGGACTGTTCGGGCAGATAGCTGACCGAGACGCGCACCGTCACCCCGCGCGTCGTCGCCGCACTGGGGAACAGCGCCTTCACAGCCCGACCTTGCCCAATGCCCGGTCGAGATCGTCGATCACGTCGCGCACGTCCTCGAGCCCGACATTGAGCCGCAACAGCCCCTCGGTCACGCCCATCTCCGCCTGCTTGTCGGGCGAGACGCTGGCATGCGTGGTCGAGGCGGGATGCGTCATCAGCGACCGCGAGTCGCCGATATTGTTCGAGATATCGACCAGCTCCAGCGCATCGAGCAGGCCATGCGCCTGCTCGCGTCCCTCGACCTCGAACGCGAAAATCGGGCCGCACGCATCCATCTGACTCATCGCGAGCTCGTGCTGCGGATGGCTGGCGAGGCCCGGATGCAGGATACGCGGCACGCGCGCTTCCAGATACGCGCCGACCTTCTGCGCATTTTCCGACTGGCGGCGGATACGCAGGTCGAGCGTCTCGAGCCCCTTGAGCACCACCCACGCGTTAAACGGCGACAGCGTCGGCCCGGTGTTGCGCGTGAAGGGCAGCAGCGTGTTGGTGATGAAGTCCTCGGTCCCACACACCGCGCCGGCGAGCACGCGGCCCTGCCCGTCCATCATCTTGGTCGCGCTGTACGCGATGACGTCCGCGCCGAACTCCATCGGCCGCTGCAACGCCGGCGTCGCGAACGCATTGTCGACGACCGTCGTAATGCCGCGCTCGCGCGCGATGTCGCACACCGCCTTCAGGTCGACGATGTCCATCGTCGGATTGGCGGGCGTCTCGAAGAAGAACACCTTGGTCTCGGGCCGGACCGCGTCGAGAAACGCCTGCGGATCGCGCGCGTCGACGATCGTCGTGGCGATACCGAACTTGGGTAGCAGCGTATCGGTCAGCCAGCGGCATGATCCGAACGCCGCGCGGCCGCCGACCAGGTGATCGCCGCTCTGCAACTGACACAGCAGCGCCGCGGTCATCGCCGCCATGCCCGTCGCCATCGACCGGCACGCCTCAGCCCCCTCGAGCAGCGCGATCCGCTCCTCGAGCATCTGCACCGTCGGGTTCTGGAGCCGGGAATAGGTCATCCCGTCCTGCTCGCCGGCGAAGCGCGCCGCGGCGTCGCCGGCCTTGTCGTAGCAATAGCCCGAGGTGAGGAAGAGGGCTTCCGACGTTTCGCCATATTCGCTGCGGGCGGTGCCGCCGCGGATGGCCTGCGTCTGCGGACGCCAGTTCTGGGTGATCGAACGATCTTGGCCGGTCTTGCGCTTCATGGCGACGCTTTGCCGGGGGCGGGCGGTGATGACAACCCCTGCGGAGGGTCGCGCGCGCTAGTAGCGACCCCAGGTAAATTTGGATGACAACGCATAATTCCAAACCGCGCCGACCAGCACGCCGATCATCGCCGACACCGCCCAGGCGTCGTTGCGCACGTCGTGCATAAACGCCGCGATCCCGACATTGGCGATCGCGCCAACCGAACAGATCAGCGCGAACGATACCCAGCCATCGGCGAGCTGCCGCCACCCCTTCAGCCGCCGGTCGCGATAGGTCAGCGCGTTGTTGAGAAAGAAGTTCATCGTCAGCGCGGCCAGCGTCGCGCCGATCTGCCCGAGCAGGAACGACGTCCCGATCCCGAGGAACAGCGCGCTGAGCACCGCCATGTGCACGCCGATGCCGAGCACGCCGATCGCCGAGAACATCGCGAACCGCACCGGCACGAACCGCCCGAACATCCGGTCGTACAGCGCGATCAGATATTCCAGCGCGACGACGTGATCGAGCTTGCTCTCCCCCTCGGTCCGGCAGCGGAAGGTATAGGGCAGCTCGGCGAACCGCAGCGGCTCGGGCGACGCGGTCAGCAGGTCGAGCAGGATCTTGAACCCGATCGCCGAGAGTCTTGGCGCAAGCGCGCGCGCGACGTCGGTACGGATCGCGAAGAAGCCGCTCATCGGATCGCTCAGATCCGCCTTGAGCACGCGCCGCGACAGCCGCGTGGCGAGCGCGGACTTGGCGACGCGGTCGCGGTCCCATTCGCCGGTCCCGCCGCCGCTGACGAAGCGCGACCCGATCACGACGTCGTGATCGCCGGCCTGCAACAGGTCCAGCATCTTCGGCAACAGCGTCTCGTCATGCTGCAGATCGCCGTCGATCACCGCGACGACGGGCGCGGCGGTCGCGCACAGCCCCTCGATACAGGCCGAGGACAGCCCGCGCCGGCCGATCCGCTGGATCACGCGGACGCGCATGTCGCTCCGCCCAAGCACGCGCGCCGCCTCGGCGGTGCCGTCCGGGCTGTCGTCGTCGACGAAGATCGCTTCCCAGCGCCGCCCCGCCAGTGCTTGGTCGAGCTTGGCGATCAACGCGGCGACGTTCGCCTTCTCGTTGAACGTCGGGATGACGACAGCGATCTCGAGCGTGTCCTGCCCCGCGCCCTGCACTGGGTCCAGCTCGACCGGACTCACCCGAGCGATGCGATCACCGCGTCGCCCATCGCGCGCGTCGTCAGCGTGCCGCCGAGGTCAGGGGTCCGCGCGCCGGCCAGGATCGCCGCTGCGACCGCCGCCTCGATCCGGTCGGCCGCCTCGGCCTTGTCGAGCGAATGCCGCAGCATCATCGCCGCGGACAGGATCGCGGCACAGGGGTTTGCCTTGCCCTGCCCGGCAATGTCGGGCGCGCTGCCGTGGATCGGTTCGTACAGACCGTGACCCTGGCCATCGAGCGCGGCGGAGGGCAGCATGCCGATCGATCCCGCGCACATCGATGCCTGGTCGGACAGGATGTCGCCGAACAGATTGCCGGTGACGACCACGTCGAACTGGCCGGGATCGCGCACCAGCTGCATCGCCGCGTTGTCGACATACATATGGCTGAGCGCGACGTCGGGATAGTCCGCCGACACCTCGATCACGACGTCGCGCCACAGCTGTGACGTTTCGAGGACATTGGCCTTGTCGACCGACAGCAGCTTGCTCTTGCGGGTACGGGCGGTCTCGAACCCGACGCGCGCGATCCGGGCGATCTCCGCCTCGTCGTAACGCATCTCGTCATGGCCTTCGCGCAGGCCATCGGCCGTCGTCCGGATGCCCTTGGCGCCGAAATACACGTCGCCGGTCAGCTCGCGGACGATCACCATATCGATCGTCCGCGCGATTTCCGGACGCAGCGACGACGCATCCTCCAGCCCCGCGAACAACTTGGCCGGACGCAAATTGGCGAACAGCCCCAGTTCCTTGCGCAGGCCCAGGATCGCCTGTTCGGGGCGCAGATGCCGCTCGAGCCGGTCGCAATCGGGGTCGCCGACCGCACCGAACAGCACGGCGTCCGCGCGCCGCGCGAGCGCCAACGTCTCAGGCGGCAGCGGATGCCCCGCCGCCTTGTACGCCGCACCACCGACCAGCGCCTCGTCAAAGTTCAGATCGAGGTCGAGCCGGTCGAGCACGCGGCGCGCCTCGGCAGTCACTTCGGGTCCGATGCCGTCGCCGGCCAGTATCGCGATCAAGGGCATGTGCGTTCCTCCGCCGCCGCCCTTGCCGGGCAAGCCGCGCTCACGCAACCGCCCTTTTGAGCCGATCGACGAGGCGAGCCCGCGCTGCGAGCGGTTCGGCGCGGCGTTCGACCAGGACATCGCGCGTCAAAAAATGCTCGGTCAGGCGCAGCCCGTCGAAGATGTCCGGCCACCCCGCCTCGCCGCCAGCGGTGAGAAACGCGGGCAGCGGCAACAGCTTGGCTTCATAGCCCTGCGCCGCCCCGCGCGACACCGCCGCGCCGGTCCGCGGGCTGACGAATGCGAGGTCGTCGACCGCGCCGCTCGCCACGCACTGGTCAAGATCGAGACCAAAACCGAGCTCTGCGAGCAGCAGCAGTTCGTACCGCACCAGCGCCGCGGCCCAACCGCGCGCCGACGGCGCCGCCTCGATCGCGCCGAGGACGCCGTCGAGCGCGTCGTGGATATGCGGATAGGGCTGCGCCTCCGGCAGCGCGACCGCGGCGAGCGCCGTCGCCCATTCGAGCGCGCCTGCCGCGAGTGGCTCGCCGTGCAGCGTCGCGCGGCTGTGGATCAGCTCGGCGGTCAGCGCGGCGAGCTGGTCACCGGTCCGCGCGCGCCATTCGCCCTGGATCACGTTCGCCGCGAGCAGCACCGGCCGCATCGCCCGCGACCGTCCGCCGCGCACATAACCCGGCTGAACGCCGTCCTCACGCGTCAATGCCCGCACGATCGCGCCATGCTCGCCATGCTGGCGAACGGCGACGACGATGGCGGACGCGCGAAGATGCATCGCCCGTTCTTACGCGTGCGTCGTGACGAACGGGAGCCTCGAAAACTCTGTTAGATCCAGATCCCCGGTCAGGCGCGCTCAGCGCCGGATTCCGCGCATCATGCGTGTGAGTCGCGGATGCGACAGCGCCCGCTTCGCCCAGCCCGCAGCACCATCGAATGCCCCCAGCGCGGCCACCGTCGCGCGGTTCGCCAGCGTCGG
This sequence comes from Sphingomonas sp. STIS6.2, assembly GCF_000732685.2. Lineage (NCBI taxonomy): Bacteria > Pseudomonadati > Pseudomonadota > Alphaproteobacteria > Sphingomonadales > Sphingomonadaceae > Sphingomonas > Sphingomonas sp. STIS6.2. Next base: position 115,169 of record NZ_JPDP02000160.1, on the reverse strand, counting down.
CCGCAACAACAGCAGATCGACGCACGCCGTCCCCGCGGTGGCGAACTGCCGCTTGTGCTGCCCCTCCCCCTCGGTGAAGTCGAACCAGACGAACCGGTCGTCGAACAGCTGCCGCATCGCCTCGACCTGCAACACAGCGCCCGGCGACAGCGCGTTATCGGCCGGGTCATGCCCGACATGGTCATAGCGCAGCGTCCCGCCCTGCGCGGTACAGCAGAGATAGGCGATCGGCCGGCCCTCGACGAACAGCAGCCAGGCCCGCACCCGGTCCGCCGCGGCGAGCGCCTTGAAACCCTGCAGCGCCGCCTCGCCATCGGGGAGCCCCGATCCCAGCAGCCGCTCCTGATAGGTCGTCGCCGACACCGCCCGCGCCAGCGGGTGAAACACCGCAATCTCGGCGGGGGTACTATAGCCACGGATGTCGAGCGCCCCGCCCGACAACGCTGCCAGCCGCTTCGTCTTGCGCTTCAGCCCCGACCGCGCACTGCCCGACAGCATCGCAAGCCATGCCGCCTCGCCGATCCGCAGGTCTGCGTGATACCGGACATAACGCTGCCGGACGACGGTCAGCAGGCCATGCGTGTCCAGCACGTCCACCCGGTCCGCGGGCAGCGACGTGATCACATAGCCGTCGGCCTGGGTCGCCAGCGCGGGCAGGATCGGCACGTCGCCTGCCAGCACGTCATCGAGCGACAGTGCGACGCGCACCAGCCGGCGCGGGATCGTCGCGAGCGTGCGCGCGCCGAGCTGGAACTTCAGGCGGACACTGACCGCGGTCATCAAGCGCGTTCTTCGACCCAGTTCGACCAGAGCTGCTCGGCCTGGCGCAGGCCCCGCCGGATCGGATCGCGCGCCAGCGGCCGGTCGTGCCGGCCAAGGACCAGCGGCGGGCGATCGCGGAAATGCCGGGTTGGCAAATCCGTGCGCAGCTCCGCCAGCGTCGCGCACAGCGCCTCGAACCGGCGGACATGGACCGCGTTCGCGCGCGTGCCCTGCCGATTCGCCAGCTCGAAACCATGGCTGACGATCGTCGCGGCGACATGCCCCCGGGCCGCGGCGTGCTCGAGCGCATCGCGGCTTTCGTTCGCGGACAGGGCGCAGAGCTGCAGTGTGCGCAACTGGCCCGGCCGATCCTCGATGACGGTCACCGGGATCTCGATCAGGCCCTGCGCAGCGACCGGCGCGATCTGACGCGGCGACAGCGAGATCCTGCTCGCATCGCATGACGCCGCACCGTTATGGCTGCTGTCATAGGCGAAGCCCAGCGCAGCGAGCGCGGCGAGCGTATCGTCGTTCGCGGCATAGCTGCCCGCGCGAAACGCGATCGGGTCGGGCGCACCCGCGTCGATCAGCAGTTCGGTGGCGCGCAGGATCAGCGCGTATTGTTCGGCCAGCGGATAGTCGGACAGGTCGAACTTCGCGTGATTCGCGCCGCGGTCCCGGGCAATTGCGGCGGTCCAGGCGGGATGGAGATGCAGCTGAACCTCCTGCCCCGCGTCGAGGATCGTTGCGACCATCCGCCGGACCGGCTCGATCCCGAAGGTCAGCGCGGGCATCGGGTCGACGAAGAAACAGGCCTTCAGCCCGTACCGCGCCAGCTTGTCGAGCTGATAGCTGATCCCGACCCCCGCGGGCTCGACCGACCGGTGGTAGATCGCATCGCTACAAAGCCCCTCGCGGTGGTGCCGCCAGGCAAATTCGGTGTCGATCGTCAGGAAAACTGCCGTGGTCACGTCACTGGCCTAGTGTCCCGTGGTGAAGATAAGGTTTCCGCCTACGAGACAGGCGTGACCCGACCTCCGCAATCTATCGGCCCCAGCTGACGATTGATCAACATTATTAAACTGAATTACCTTGAATGGTAAAAGTCGTACACCTGCTGTGCGACCGCTGCCGATACCCCCGGCGCCTGCTGCAGATCCTGCAGGCTGGCGTTGCGGACCGCGCGACCGGTGCCGAAATGCATCAGCAGCGCCTTCTTGCGCGCCGGGCCGATGCCCGGAACCTCGTCGAGCGGACTCGCGCCGATCGCCTTGCTGCGCTTGTCGCGGTGGACGCCGATCGCGAAGCGGTGGACCTCGTCGCGCAGCCGCTGAAGGTAGAACAGCACCGGCGCGTTGACGGGCAGCTGGAATTCGCGCCCGTCGAGCATGTGGAATACCTCGCGCCCGTCACGACCATGCTGCGGCCCTTTGGCGATCCCGACCAGGCACACGTCCTCGACGCCGAGCTCCTCGAGCGCGGCCTTCACCGTATTGAGCTGCCCCTTGCCGCCGTCGATCAGCACCAGATCCGGCCATTCGCCCGAATTGCGATCGGGATCCTCGGCCTGCGCGCGCGCGAACCGCCGGGTGAAGACCTCACGCATCATCCCGAAATCGTCGCCCGGGATGGTCTCCTTGTTCTTGATGTTGAACTTGCGATACTGGCCCTTGCGGAAGCCCTCTGGGCCGGCGACCACCATCGCGCCGGTCGCGGCAGTGCCCTGGATATGGCTGTTGTCGTAGATCTCGATCCGCTGCGGCGGCTCGGCCAGGTCGAACAGGTCGGCGACCTCGCGCAGCAGCTTGGCCTGAGTCGTCGACTCGGCCTGACGTCGCTCGATCGCCTCGACCGCATTGCGCTTGGCCTGGTCCATCAGGCGACGGCGATCGCCGCGCTGCGGCACCTGCACCGCAACCTTGTAGCCCGCGCGCTCGCCCAGCGCCTCGACCAGCAGCGCGCCTTCGGGAAGCTCGCGGTCGAGCAGGATCTGTCGTGCGGGCGGCACGTCCTCGTAGAACTGGCCAAGGAAGCTGGTGAGCACCTCGTCCTCGGGCACGTCGTTGGTGTGCTGCGGGAAGAAGCTGCGATGCCCCCAGTTCTGGCCGCCGCGGATGAAGAAGGCCTGGATGCCGATCAGCCCGTCCTTGCACGCCATCGCGAAAATGTCGGCGTCGCCCACCCCTTCCGCGTTGATCGCCTGCGTGCCCTGGATGAACGTCAGCGCCTTCAGCCGGTCCCGCAGCAGCGCGGCGAGTTCGAAGTCCATGTTTTCGGCGGCAGCCTGCATCTGCGCGCCGAGCTTGGCCTGCACGCCGGTCGACTTGCCCGCGAGGAAGCTCTTCGCGTCCTCGACCAGCTCCTTGTACGCACCCTCGTCGATCCGGCCGACGCACGGCGCGGAGCAGCGCTTGATCTGGTAGAGCAGGCACGGCCGGTCGCGGGTCTTGAAGAAGCTGTCGGTGCAGCTGCGCAGCAGGAACAGCTTCTGCAGCGCGTTGAGCGTGTTGTTGACCGATCCGGCGCTGGCGAACGGGCCGTAGTAATTGCCCTTCGCACGCCGCGCGCCGCGGTGCTTCTGGACGCGCGGGAAATCGTGATCGTCGCGCAGCAGGATGAAGGGGAAGCTCTTATCGTCGCGGAGCAGCACGTTGTAGGCGGGGCGATAGCGCTTGATCAGCTGCGATTCGAGCAGCAGCGCCTCGGCCTCGTTGTTGGTCGTGACGATCGTCATCGACCGGGTCTGGGACACCATCCGCTGCAGCCGCTTGGTCAGGCGTTCGACCTGGACATAGTTGGCGACACGGTTCCTGAGCGCGCGCGCCTTGCCAACATAGAGCACGTCGCCGCGCGCATCCTGCATCCGGTAGACGCCGGGGCGGATCGGCAGCGTGTCGAGCACGTTGCGGATCGCCGCGACGCCCGCCGCAAGATCGGGCGCCTCGCCGCCACCGCGGACGGCGAAGGTGGATTTGTCTTCGTTGAAACGGTCGGGGGAATTGGGGGAGGACATCGCTGGGGAATCTAGGGAGTCGAAGGGGGTTATGCCAGCCGAGGACTTGATGGTCACGCGAAGGCGCGATGGCGCGAAGAGTAGAGAATTTTCGCGCAGAGGCGCAGAGGACGCAGAGAGAAGAAGCGATTAGGGTTGGCATCTGTCCTCGAACCGCCGGAGGCTCATGGCCCGTGTGGCAGTCGGAAGATCCATCCCAAGCGCCACGCCTCCGCGCTCTCTGCGCCTCTGCGCGAACTAATTTTCCTTCTTTTCGCGCCATCGCGCTTTCGCGTGAGCAGTCTTCTTCATGCCCTGCGGGCAACGGCAGACGATCAGGCTTGCGCAAACACCTTGGTCCCAACGATCCCGATGACGGTCAGCGCCATGAAACACGCCTGCACGCCGCTGACCTTGTCGCCAAACAGGATCACGCCACCGATGATCACGCCGATCGCCCCAGCGCCGGTCCAGATCGCATACGCCGTACCCGCCGGCAGCCCACGCATGGCGAGCGCGAGCAGGCCCATGTTGACGAAGCTCAGCACGATCGGAACCGAAGACGCCTGCCACGTGGCAACGGTCGCCGCCCATTTGAGGCTGAGCGCCCAGGTGATTTCGGTGATCACGGCAACGCCGAGGATGAGCCAGGACATAATAGTATCTCCAACGGGCTCAGATTGGAGACGCAGCCGCCGGAAACCCGGGAAGAGACGGCCGCCTGTTACAAAACGAAAAAGGCGCCAAGCGAACGACTGTTCACCCGTCGAAACGGGGGTCCAGAGTTGCGGGCGCGGTGTCGTGAGAATCTGCCCCCCGCTTTCGCGGGGGAACAGACGATTAGTTCAGGCGGCCAAGCCCCGAGATCGACCGATCGACCATCGCGCGGTCGGCGGCGGCATCGTGATGCTCGGCGATCAGAATACCGGCTGCCTTGGCAGCGGCGTCGGCGGCCCGCGCACGGACCTCGGCGATCGCGGCGCGCTCTGCGGCGGCAATCTTGTCCTCGGCCATCTTGGCGCGACGCGTCATCAAATCCTCGGCACCCGCCTTGGCCTTGGCGATGATCGCCGCGGCTTCGGTATGCGCATGCGCCTTCATCGCTTCGGCTTCGAGATGCGCGGTCTTGGCCTTGGCCTCATACTCCGCACGGATCGCCTCGGCTTCGGCGCGCAGCGCCTTGGCCTCGTCGAGCTGCGTGCGGATCCCGGCGATCTTGGCGTCGAGCGACCGCCCGATCATGCCGGGGACCTTCTTCCACACCATCAGCGCCAGGACGATGATCATCGCGATCGCGACCCAGCCGGTCGAGTTGACGCCGAGCGCGGTCGGGTCGACGACATGCTCGACGGTACCGGGCGCGACGGTGTGACCCTGCAACCCCTGATTGTCGATCGAGCCTTCGGGCGCCATGCCCTCGGCCGAGATCACCTTGGCCGGTGCGTCCGGGTTGGTGGCGGGGGTATTAGCCATGAGCCATCGTCCTGCGTACCGCATCGCTCGCCGAGTCCAGGCTCACCTGAAGTCCGGCAACCTTGTCGGCCAGTTGCTGTGCCGCTTCGGCTGCGACATTCTGAAGATTGGCGAGGGCCTGCGCCTTCGCATTCGCCACGGCGAGATCGTGATGACCCAGACGCTCGGCGATTTCGGCATCGGCCGCATGGACCTGCTGCTCGAAAGCCGTTGCCGCCCGCTTGGCCGCGGCCGCGGTCTCGGCCTGTGCCGCGACGCGGGCCGCATCCATTTCGGCCTGCCAGGTCGCCTGGACCGTGTCGGCCTGCGCCCGTGCAGCGACTGCCGCTGCCAGATCGCCCGCGATTCGGCCTTCACGCGCGTCCACGGTCGACACGATCTTAGGCACCATCCCCTTGCCGATCCCGAAATACAGGATCCCGAAGGTGAGGAGCAGCCAGAAGATCTGTGAAGCGTAGGTGGCGGCTATCTGGGCAATCTGGGGCATGGCAGTCCTTCGTGATACGGCCGGACGGGATATCGCCCGGCCAGATCAGCGCATGTTAGGCGACGAACACCAGGATGATCATCGTGACGAATGCGAGCAGACCGAGAAGCTCGGCAGCCGCGAAGCCGATGAACAGACGGCCCTGCTGGCTGTCGGCAGCGCCCGGATTGCGCAGCGCGCCGGCGAGGAACTGGGCGAAGACGTTACCCACGCCGAGTGCGGCGAGGCCCATGCCGATCGCTGCGAGGCCGGCACCGATCATCTTTGCTGCGTTGACGTCCATGTTAAAACTCCCTTGGAAAATCAGTAGTGGTTCGAAAGAAAACTTAGTGAAGGTTGACCGCGTCGTTCAGATAGACCGACGTCAGCAGCGCGAACACATAGGCCTGGATCGCGGCGACCAGCAGCTCGAGCAGCGTGATGCCGATCATCAGCAGCATGCTCGGCGCGGTCACGAGACCGATATAGACGCCGCCCAGGTTGATGCCGTTGATCACGAACGCCGCCAGCACCTTGAGCAGGATATGCCCCGCGGTCATCGCGACGAACAGTCGCAGACCCAGCGAGAACGGACGCACCAGGAACGACATCAGCTCGACGACGAAGATCAGCGGGATCATCAGCGCGGGCGTGCCGCTCGGCACGAACAGCGAGAAGAAGTGGAAGCCATGCTTGCCGAAGCCGACGATCAGGACGATCGCAAAGCTGATCAGCGCCAGCACGCCGGTGACGGTCATGTGGCTGGTCACGGTGAACGGGTGAACACCCGGCACGATACCGAACGGCATCAGGCCGATGATGTTCGCGAACAGGATGAACATGAACAGCGAGAAGACGTAAGGGATGAAGCGCTTGCCGCCGGGCCCGACATTCTGCTCGAGCATACCCGAGATGAAGCCCGTAAAGCCCTCGACCGCGGCCTGCCAGCGACCGGGGACGAGCTCGCGCTTCATCCCGCCGATCATGAAGGCCCAAAGTGCGACCAGCGTCACCACCATCCACATCGCGGAATTGGTGAAGGACAGGTCGTAACCACCTACGATCCAGTGCGAGCCGAACGCCGGCTCGATCAGGAACTGGTGCATCGGATCGATCTTGCCGCCCTGTTCTGCCGCCACGTGGAATCCCTGCCGTCTTGAAACGACAAACGCCCGGCTACTCCGGGCGTTCGCCTGAAATTCGAATGATTTGCCTGAACGCGACCGCAATTCCGAGGAACAGCAACACGATCAGACCCCAAGGCCCAGTGCCGACCCAATGGTCTATCAACCATCCGATCAGCGCACTGCCGACGAGACTCCCGATCAGGGCGGAGATGACCCGATTGCCCTGCGAGTAACCCCGCTCGGCATCCGGCCCTCCCTGCCCCTTTTTCAGCGTCTCCCGAGCCTTGACCTCCCTCAATCGCTCATCGAGCGCGGAAAGTCGCGGATCTTCAACACCGTAGGGGTCCTGTCCGGGTTCGATCTCCGCCACGACATGCTCTCCACCTGATACGACACCGGGGAGATATACGCAGCGACGAGCGATCCCGCCAAGGCGCGGTCCGTTTAGAAAAGGGGGGGGGCCAAGTCAACCGGTGTGACAGTATCGTCATCAATGTGGTGACTGCGCGGCGCGTTACGCCCTCTCCCATCCGTCATCCTGACGAAAGCCAGGATCCAGAGCCTCAGGCGGACCGTGCGTGGCTCTGGATCCTGGGTCGAGCCCAGGATGACGGAGGGCATCAGAACAGCATGATCAGACGCAGCGCGAATCACGCTCCGGCGCGGCAGCGGTGCGCGTCTTCCACACACCACCCGGCGTCTTGTACTTCTCGCCCGGATTGGTCCCCGCGATCAGGTTGCAACCGCTGGTGAACGCCAGCTGCTCGACCGTCGCGCCGCTTGCCTGCGCCTTGGCGGTATAGGCCGACTTGCGCTGGATGTTGATGCTGTTGACCAGCGCGCGCAAATCGCCGCTCGCCGCGCCGACCAGCCCAAGATAGCCGTCGGGCTGCTCGCCGACCTCGCCGCCCGCGCGCGCCGCGGCATAGGCGGGGTCACGCTGCGCCGACGCGGCGACCGACAGGCCGCCAAGCACCGCCACCGCCGCTATCATCGTCAAAGCCTTGATCTTCATCTCAGAATATCCCCGGATTCTGCTGGATCAGCGATTTCGCCTCGCCATCGAGACGATAGACCACTTCCTGCGTCACATTGATGTTGAGGTTGATCTCGATCGGCTTGTCCGGCGCCGACACGTTGATGCAGCCCGGCAGGGCGGCGGCGGTCGTGACCAGAAAGACGATCGTCCTCATCCTGTGCAAGATCGGTCTTTGCTCCAGCTTGTTCAATCCTGTTTCGGTCATGGCACGATCCTGCTTTCGGCGGGCTGAATGGATGGGGCTGCGGGAACGGCAGGCCCGGGGGATGGCGGCGCGGACTGCTGCTGGATCAGCGCGGGCAGGTTGCGCTCGATCAGCCGCTTCGGATCATAGAAGCTCTGCGCCGAATCGAGCAGTCCGCGAAACGGCGCCTTGATCCGGATGTTGAACACGAAGGGCAGCTTCTGCAGCCGGCGGACGATGAAGTTCGACTTCGCCCCCTCGCCCTGGCTGATCCCGGCAAAGCGCACGTCGGTCACCATCTCGCCCGCGAGCGGCCCGTTCATGCCGACGCGGAGCGACTGGTAGCGCAACGACTTGAGCGCCTGGAAGGCGATGTTCGCCCAGATACCGAGATCCTTCTGGCTGAGATCGCCGACATAGGCGAGCGTCCCGCCGCCCGGCCGGACGCGCAGGTCGCCGCCCTCGATCCGCCCGCCCGTCTCGTCGAAGATCATCGGCAGCACGCCGTCGAAGATCCCCGTCGCGTCGAGATTCTTGAAATCGAACTGCTGCAGGAACTGGTCCGCGGCCATGTTGGCGATGTGGAACGTCATCCGCCGCTCGCTCTGCGCGGAAAAATCGAGCAGCGTCGGGTCGAGCGTCAGCGATCCGCCCGCAAACGGCCACGCCCCGCCCTCGACCTGCACGCGCGCACCCGGCAGGGTCTGATAGCGGATCGTCCCGTCGCTGACCGGGATGCCGGGGTTGAGCGTGCGGATCGTCGCGACCTGCCCCGGTGCGCTTTGCAGATTGAGCAGGTCGGTGAAGCGGATCTCGGTCGCGATCCCGGTCACCGGGCCGAACGCGGCGGCAAGGTCGGTGCCCGCGGTCCGGAACACCCCGGTGCTCGTCACGCCGTCGGGGGTCCACGCGATGTGTCCGTCGCCGCTGACCGATCCATTGACGTCGGCGATCACGCCGAACGTCAATGGCGTCAGCGCCTCGGGTTGCAGCGCGTCCTTGGCGAACACGATCCCCGGCACCAGCAGGTCGGCGCGGCCGATGCCCGTGCTCAGCGCGTGGACGAGCGTGACGTCGGCGACCTTGGTGCTGCTGACCGGTTCGAACAGCGTTCCCGCCGCGGTGATCGTGCCGCCGACCAGCGACAGCATCACGCCGCGCGCCGCGACCGGCTTGAACCGCGCGGTGGCGGCGGCGTCGCTGACACCCATCGTGCCGTCGAGCGCTAGCGCACCGCCGATCAGCGTCCAGTCGCCCGCCGCCTCGTTCAGCAGCAGCGGCACATTGCCGATCTGCCCCGCCCCGCCGGTGAACGCGCCGGCGATTCCCTGCGTCGTCATCCGCCCGGTGATCGTCGCGAAGTCGAGCCGCGTGACCCGCTCGGGCGCGCGGATCCGGGTCTGCACGCCGTCGATCGCAAAGCCCCGGTCGGCCAGCCGCAGCGTCACTCCGCTCGCGTTCAGCGTCAGCGGCGTCCGCCCCAGCCGCCCCGACAGCGCGGCCGCGGCGATCCGCGCACCGCCGCGCAGACGTCCGCGATCGGTCTGCACCAGCGCTCCGTCGATCGGGCACAGCGACAGCCGCGCAGGGTCGAGCACCAGCCCCGACACCGCCAGCCGACGGACCGCGAGCGGCGTGCAGCCAGTGTTGACGACGAGCCGCGTCTTCCCGTCCCAGCGGGCATCGATCGGCATCGACAGGCCTTCCACCCGGTTCGCATTTCCGTCGCGTCCGTTGCCGATCGGACCGTCGAGTGTCACCCGCGTCGTGATCGCGGTCGCCCCGCCGGGCGTCGCGCTGAACCGTACCGGGGTCACCGCCAGCCGCGCGCCGTCCACGACATAAGGCGCGACCGTCGCGACGCCGCGGACCGGCGCACCCGGTCGGGCCTGGGCGAGCGCGATACGCGCCTCGGGCAACCCGCCACCCCGCGTCGCAAGCGTCGTGTCGAGCGTGACGCCTCCGCCAGACGCACCGCGTCCGGGCCATGCGAACCGGAGCCCCTCCCCGCCATCAAGCGAGATCCTCGCGCCGCTCGCCGATGCGAGCGCGAGGCGTGACAGCACGGCCTCGCCGCGCCCGCCGCGCTGCTGAACAGCGATCACCGCATCCGCCGCAAAGCCCTTTGCGGCCCGCGTTACGGCCTGCACCGCGGCGTTCAGGAGGGGCGCGACGGGCGACCCAGCCGCCGATCCCTGCAACGCCTCCACCCCGGCAAGCTGACGTGGGGCGATCGCGGCACCCGCCGCGCGAACACGGCCCTCGAACGCGATAACCTCACCAAGACGGTAGGATCCTGCGATCGCCACACGGCGTGCGCGGCCCTCGGCCGTCCGCACGGTCTGCGCGGCGATATCCGCCTTGCCCGAGGTTCCCGCAGCAGTGCCCGCGAAGTTGACGTCGCCCTTGGCCGCGGCGAACGTCGCACCGGGCAGGATGGCCGGTCCGGTCGCCAGCGCGGCCCGCCCCTGCCAGCGATCGAGCGCCGCACCGAGCGTCAGGTCGAGCGTCGCGACGACGCTGTCCGCGCGCGATTCGCCGCACGCCAGCCGCCCCAGCCGCACCGGACCCTTCAGGATCGGTTTCGCCGCATCGATCCGCACGCGAACCGTCGCGGCAAGGCGGTCGCCCGTACAGCCGCCGACGCTCAGCCGGTCGCTGACCGCAGCAAGCGAGCCCCTGAAACCGTTATCGAGCTTCCCCGTCCCGGAAAGTTTCAACCCGACCAGCCCGTAAGGCGTCTCCAGCCGCATCCGCGCATCGTCGACGGTCGCGTCGAGCGCGGGCAGCGCGAACGGCTTGCCCGAGGGTGCGGGCAGAAGGCGGTCGATCGCCCCCAGCGACAACCGTCCGTCGACCAGCCGCCCACGCAGCCGCACCCGCCCTGCGCGCACCGCCTCCAGATAGGGACCCGACAGCCCGACCCCGGTCCGCGTCTCGACCCAGTCCGCGACCAGATCGGGATCGGCCGGATCACCAAGCACGACATTGGTCAGCCTTTGCCCGCCAAGCGCCAGATCGGCGATCTCGTAGCGCGCAGGCACCTCGGCCCGCGCGAGTTCGCGATCGATGAAGCTCGTAGCGATCTGCTTGCGCAGTACCCAGACCCCGATGAGCAGGGCGAGCAGGAGGAGCGCTACGACCAGCACGATTCGCTGAATCCGCGCAAGTCCGCCGCGACGGCGGGCCGGCGCGTGACGGCGAGGGTCGGGCCCTGTCTCGCTCGTCTCGGTCAACCGCTTACTCCGTCACGCTTTCCCGGCCTGCATAGGCGGTAGCGGGGGCGTCATGCAATTGCGGCTGGATGTGCTAGCATCCGGCCATGGCGGGGGCAGACGATATAGTCGACGAGCGCAAGGGGCACCGGGCGCGGCTGCGCAAGCGGCTGTTCGAGGGCGGTGGAGAGGCGCTGCTCGATCACGAGCTGATCGAATATCTCCTCGCCGTCGCGATTCCCCGTGCCGACACCAAGGCGCTCGCCAAGGCGCTGATGCGCGAATTCGGGGGCATTGGTGGGGTGCTGACCGCCGATCCGGCGGCGCTCGCGCGTGTCGATGGCATGGGCGAGATTTCGACCGCCGCGGTCAAGATCGCGCACGCCGCCGCGCTTCGCCTGTTGCAGGCGCGCGTCGGCGAGCGGCCGGTGCTCGCCAACTGGCAGGCGCTGCTCGACTATCTACGTGCGGACATGGCCCACCACGCCATCGAGCGGTTCCGCGTCCTGCATCTCAACACGCGTAACATGCTGATCCGCGACGAGGTGATGAGCGAGGGCTCGATCGACCAGGCCGCGGTCTATGTCCGCGAGGTGATCCGCCGCGCGATCGATCTCGGCTCGGCCTCGATCATCCTTGTCCACAATCATCCCAGCGGCGACCCCTCCCCCAGTCGCGCGGACATCGAGATTACCCGCACGATCGCGGAGGCGGGCAAGCGGCTGGGAGTCGCCGTACACGATCACATCGTCATCGGCACCGCCGGGCATGTGAGCCTCCGCGCGCAAGGACTGATCTGACGGACGCATGACACGAAAAGGCCGCCGGGGTCAGCCGGCGGCCTTGAGGTCGCGAGGATCCTCCCGCGCGCGTGGTTCAGCCGGCCTGGGTCAGGAACCTGGTCAGCTCGGTCTTGGTCAGCATCTTGTTCTTGTCGGCATCCGCCTGCGCGAACGCACCATCGACCCATTTGCGCGTCTCGGGCGCGGCCGCGACCGTCGTCGGGTCCGACTGCGTCTTCAAGGCGACCATCCAGGCGCCAAATTCGGACGTGCTCAGCAGATTGTCGCCATTCTTGTCATATCCCGGAAATTCCGCATCGACGACCTGCGCCACCTGCGCCCCCGTCACCGGCTGCTGTGCAGTCGCTCCCGCAGGATTGCCCTGCATCGTCGAAGATGACGGCGACTGCAGCGAAGATTCCGTCTGCGCCATGGGCTGCGCCGGTGAGTTGGGCGCCCCGCCGGGCATGGTCTGAGCCGATGTCGGCGTCGCAAGCGCAATCGCACCGATAAGTAGAGTAAATTTCAGCATGTCTTCTCTCCTGCTGCGACCTAGGTGGCGACTTTCCAATCGCGAAGGTCGTTCGTTCGGATAGTAGGCGACACCAATGCATGACTGCCGCGCAGGGTTCCGTTGGCCTCGCCCGATCGCCCCGGGGCTGGATTTGAACCTTGCCGTCCGGCCTGCTACCGCGCGAGCGATCGCCGCCGTGGGTCCCGCCGGGGCGCGCGTCGCGCCCCCTCTCCCCAGCCACAGGAAATCCCGATGGTCCCCCGCTATTCCCGCCCCGACATGGTCGCGATCTGGACGCCCGAAGCGCGCTTCAAGATCTGGTTCGAAATCGAGGCGCACGCCACCGACGCGCTCGCCGAACTCGGCGTCGTGCCGAAAGAGGCCGCGGCCGCGATCTGGGAAAAGAGCGCGTTCGAGGTCGACCGGATCGACGAGATCGAGCGCGAGACCAAGCATGACGTCATCGCTTTCCTGACCAACGTCGCCGAGCATGTCGGCCCCGAGGCGCGCTTCATGCACCAGGGCATGACCTCGTCCGACGTGCTCGACACCTGCCTCGCGGTCCAGCTGGCCAAGGCGAGCGACATCCTGATCGCCGACCTCGACGCGCTGCTGGTCGTGCTCGAACGCCGCGCGCGCGAGCACAAAATGACGCCGACGATCGGCCGCAGCCACGGCATCCATGCCGAGCCCGTCACCTTCGGCCTCAAGATGGCGCAGGCGCATGCCGAATTCGCGCGCAACCGCGCCCGACTGGTGGCGGCGCGCGCCGACGTCGCGACCTGCGCGATCTCTGGCGCGGTGGGCACGTTCGCCAACATCGACCCGTTCGTCGAGGACTATGTCGCGGGCAAGCTCGGCCTGTCGGTCGAGCCCGTCTCGACCCAGGTGATCCCGCGCGATCGCCATGCGATGTTCTTCGCGACACTCGGCGTGATCGCCAGCTCGATCGAGCGGCTCGCGACCGAGATCCGCCATCTCCAGCGCACCGAAGTGCTCGAGGCGGAGGAATATTTCTCGCCCGGTCAGAAGGGCTCGTCGGCGATGCCGCACAAGCGCAACCCGGTGCTGACCGAGAACCTGACCGGCCTCGCGCGCATGGTCCGCAGCTATGTCACCCCCGCGCTCGAGAATGTCGCGCTGTGGCATGAGCGCGACATCTCGCACTCGTCGGTCGAGCGGTACATCGGACCCGACGCGACGATCACGCTCGACTTCGCGCTCGCGCGGCTCACCGGGGTGATGGACAAGCTCGTCGTCTATCCGGCACGGATGGAGAAGAACCTCAACAAGATGGGCGGCCTCGTCCATTCGCAGCGCGTCCTCCTCGCGCTGACGCAGGCGGGGGTGAGCCGCGAGGACGCCTATCGCCTCGTCCAGCGCAACGCGATGAAGGTGTGGGATTCGGACGGTGCACTCTCGCTGCTCGACCTGCTCAAGGCCGATCCCGAAGTGACGCTGAGCGATGCCGAGCTCGAGGACAAGTTCGACCTTGGCTATCACCTGAAGCACGTCGACACGATCTTCGCCCGGGTGTTCGGCGCCGCCTGACGGCGGGAGCTAGACTAACCCACCCGTCATCCTGACGAAAGTCAGGATGGCGAGGGGGGAGAAGCGAAACCCACCAAAGTGCACGCAACGCAATTACGATTTCATGTTACAAAATTGCGACAACTCGCAACTACCGCCATATCGCCTATGCCGGATATTACTCCGGCATCGGAGACCTACCCATGCGCATGTTCGAAACCGTGACCAGCTCGATGCTGGCGATCGCGGCTCAAGCGCTGGTGGTCGGGGTGGTCATTTCCACCCTCTGATCCATCGGCCCGCCCGCCCCTCCAAGGAGGGGCGCGGCTAGGGTCGCAGGCTCCCGCCTTCAGGCTGCTAGCGCTAAACCCCGTCGATGATCGTCATCGTTGGCGCCACTAGGCGCATCGGGTTTGCGCACGCGTATCGCACGGCGGTTTGCACCCACCGGCCGCCCACGTCGTAGAACCGCCGCCAGCCGAGCCGGCAAACCCCGGATCCGCAGGCTCCACGCAGCGCCGATCACCCCGATCGCGACGTCCAGATACGCCGAAACTTCGAACGACGTCAGCCAGATCGCAATGTCGGGCGCGCCCATCATGGCAACCCGGACCCTGTCGCCATCATCGGCGAACATCATGACGCACGCTGCCGCAATCACCACCAGACCGACCGCGACGTCGCCGCGCGTCAGCCGCGCCACCCGCCTGACCGGCGCCTCGACCAGAAGCATGCGGAGGAACCGAGACAGGGGGATCGTGGGCACCGCGAGCATCAGCAGCCAGCAAGCGAGAAACGTCACACCGATTGCCGCCACACTATCCCCCTGTCGCGCGCGCCAAGCAGCGCGGCCTATTCCGCGGCGAAGACGCCCTTCAGTTTGGCGAAAAACCCCTGACTGTCGGGGCATTCGTCACCGGTCTCGGTCTCGCGGAACATCTCGAGCAGTTCCTTCTGCCGGTTCGACAGACGGGTCGGAGTCTCGACGTCGATCTGCACAACCAGATCGCCATGACCACGCCCTTGCAACACCGGCATGCCGGCACCGCGCTGACGAAGCTGCTTGCCCGACTGGATGCCCGCCGGAATCTTCACCTCGTGCGTGCGCCCGTCGAGGCCGGGAATCGACAGCGATCCGCCTAGTGCGGCGACCGTGAAGCTGATCGGTGCGCGCGCGAACAGCGTCGTACCTTCGCGCTCGAACAGATTATGCTTGGTGACGTGGAGGAAGATATAGAGGTCGCCCGCCGGTGCACCGCGCGCGCCGGCCTCGCCCTCGCCCGTCATCCGGATCCGCGTACCTTCATCGACACCGGGCGGCACGTTGATGCTGAGCGTCTTGGTCTTCTCGACCCGGCCCTCGCCACGACAATCGGGGCATGGATCGGCGATCACCTGACCCGCGCCGTTGCAGACCGGGCAGGCGCGTTCGACCACGAAGAAGCCCTGCTGCGCGCGGACCTTGCCGTGACCGCCGCAATGCTGGCAGGTCTTGGCCCGCGTACCGGCCTTCGCGCCCGACCCGTCGCACGTGTCGCACACGGCCGAGACATCGACGGTGATTTCGGTCGCCTTACCGTGGAACGCCTCTTCCAGGCTGACTTCCATGTCGTAGCGCAGGTCGGCGCCGCGACGTGCCGACGATCGGCCACCACCGCCGCGCTGCGCGCCGCCCATGAACTCGCCGAAGACGCTTTCGAAAATGTCGCTGAAGCCGCCGAAATCCTGCGCGCCGCCGCCATGACCGCCGCCCCCGCCATTCTGGAACGCGGCATGGCCGAAGCGATCATAGGCCGCGCGCTTCTGGGGATCCTTGAGGCAGTCATAGGCCTCGCTGACCGCCTTGAACTGGGCCTCCGAATCCTTGCAACCGGCATTCTTGTCCGGGTGATATTTCATCGCGAGCTTGCGGTAGGACGACTTGATCGTCCCCGCATCCGCGGTCCGCTCGATCTCGAGCAGTTCGTAATAGTCTGTCTGGGTACTCATAGCGGCCCTCTTAGCCCTCTCCCCTCCGGGGAGAGGGTTGGGTGAGGGGCAGTTCCGCGCGACAGTGCGCGGAACTGCCCCTCACCCCGGCCCTCTCCCCGACCGGGCACCCATGAAAATATTACTTTCATGGGACCCTGGGGAGAGGGAGTTTCAGTTACGCCTTCGGGTTCTCGTCGACTTCCGAGAATTCGGCGTCGACGACGTCGTCGTCCTTCTTCGCCGAATCGCCATCAGCCGACGGCGAGGCATCCGCCTGAGCCTGCTTCTCGTAGATCGCCTGGCCGAGCTTCATCGCGACCTGGGCGAGCGCGGTGCTCTTCTCGGTCATCGCGTCCGCATCGCCGCCCTCGACCGCGGCCTTGGTCGCGTCGATCGCGGCCTGGATCTCGGTCTTGAGCGCGTCGTCGACCTTGTCGCCGTTATCGGCGAGCTGACGCTCGGTCGTGTGGATCAGGCTCTCGGCGTTGTTCTTCGCCTCGGCCCCGGCACGACGCTTCTTGTCTTCCTCGGCGAAGGTCTCGGCATCGCGGACCATCTGGTCGATGTCGCTGTCCGAAAGACCACCCGAGGCCTGGATGCGGATCTGCTGCTCCTTGCCGGTGCCCTTGTCCTTGGCGGAGACGCTGACGAGACCGTTGGCGTCGATGTCGAACGTGACCTCGATCTGCGGCACACCGCGCGGCGCCGGCGGGATGCCGACGAGATCGAAATTGCCGAGCATCTTGTTGTCGGCCGCCATCTCGCGCTCGCCCTGGAACACGCGGATCGTCACCGCGCCCTGGTTGTCGTCCGCGGTCGAATAGGTCTGCGACTTCTTGGTCGGGATCGTCGTGTTGCGATCGATCATCCGGGTGAACACGCCACCCAGCGTCTCGATACCCAGCGACAGCGGCGTCACGTCGAGCAGCAGCACGTCCTTGACGTCGCCCTGCAGCACGCCGGCCTGGATCGCGGCGCCCATCGCGACGACCTCGTCCGGGTTGACGCCGGTGTGCGGCTCCTTGCCGAAGAACTGCTTCACAACTTCACGGACGCGCGGCATGCGCGTCATGCCGCCGACGAGCACGACCTCGGAGATGTCGTCGGCCTTCAGGCCGGCGTCGGCGAGCGCCTTCTTGCAGGGGTCGAGCGTGCGCTTGACCAGGTCCTCGACCATCCGCTCCAGATCGGCGCGGGTGATCGACTTCACCAGATGCTTCGGGCCGTTCTGGTCCGCGGTGATGAAGGGTAGGTTGACCTCGGTCGACTGCGCCGAGCTGAGCTCGATCTTTGCCTTCTCGGCCGCTTCCTTCAGACGCTGCAGCGCCAGCTTGTCCTTGGCGAGGTCGATGCCCTCCGCCTTCTTGAACTCGTCGGCGAGGAACTGGACGATCTTGTTGTCGAAATCCTCACCGCCCAGGAAGGTGTCGCCGTTGGTCGCCTTCACCTCGAACACGCCGTCGCCGATCTCGAGGATCGAGATGTCGAACGTGCCGCCGCCAAGATCATAGACCGCAATCGTCTTGCCGTCCTGCTTGTCGAGGCCGTAGGCCAGCGCCGCCGCGGTCGGCTCGTTGATGATGCGCAGCACTTCGAGGCCGGAGATCTGGCCGGCGTCCTTGGTCGCCTGGCGCTGTGCGTCGTTGAAGTAGGCGGGAACGGTGATGACCGCCTGCGTGACCGTCTCGCCGAGATACGACTCCGCGGTTTCCTTCATCTTCTGCAGCGTGAACGCCGAGATCTGCGAGGGCGAGTAATCCTTGCCGCCAGCCGAGACCCATGCGTCGCCGTTCGGCCCGCGCGAGATCTTGTACGGGACCAGCTCGGTGTCCTTCTTGGTGATCGGATCGTCGAAACGACGGCCGATAAGACGCTTCACCGCAAAGATGGTGTTGTCGCCGTTGGTCACTGCCTGGCGCTTGGCCGGCTGGCCGACCAGTCGTTCGCCGTCCTTGGCGAATGCGACGATCGACGGCGTGGTGCGCGCGCCTTCGGAATTCTCGATGACCTTGGGCTTGCCGCCTTCCATGACGGAAACGCAGCTGTTGGTCGTGCCGAGATCGATACCGATTACTTTAGCCATGAGTTTAAATAGCCCCTCACACATCGTAAAAAAGTCTCGGGCTCCACCCCGTTACGGCAGTGGAACCTTTCGATTGATGGGCGCGATATAGGTTGGCTCGCGCTTGCCGCAAGATTGTACGGCCCGTAGAGATCGCAAGAGGGGTATGAAGTGGCGATGATGACGATGCGTGGTATTTTTGCCGTGACGGCCCTGGTCGGGGTGGCGGCCTGTGCACAGCCGCAACAGCTGTCCGTCGAGAAGGCGTGGGTCCGGCTCGCGGCGGTCAAGGGTGGACCGGCGGCAGGCTATTTCACGATCCATGGCGGGCCGAGCGATGCGACGCTGATCAACGTCACTACCGATGTCGCGATCCGGAGCGAGATGCACGAGAGCATGTCGGCCGGCGGCGTGTCGTCGATGAAACCGATCGCGCGCGTCGAGATCCCGGCCAAGACCGATGTCGTGTTCGCGCCGGGCGGCCGTCACGTGATGCTGTTCGACGTAAATCCCGGCATCAAGCCCGGTGAACGCACCATCACCTTCACCCTCACCTTCGCCGACGGCACCAGAATCCTGCAGAACGCAGCCGTCGTCGGCGCCGGCGACACCGGAACCAAGTGAGCGTTCGCGATCGGTCGACGCGAGCGCTGACCCCGGCCGAGACGAGGCTTGCCGCTTCGGTCTTCGGCGATGCGATCGACTATGCGCCGGTGCGGCTGGCACGCCGTAAATGGGCGTTCTTCCAGCCGCGCGACACGGTGATGGCGCCGCGCGGGTGCATCCATTTCCACCCCAAGGGCGATCTGTGGTGCGACGATTTCGCGCACGCCCATCTGACGCTGCAGGGGCTGTTCATCCACGAGATGACGCATATCTGGCAACACCAGCGCGGTATCTTCCTCCCGCTCGTACGGCATCCGTGGTGCCGCTACGACTATGCGCTGCGTCCCGGCGTCGGGCTGCACCGCTACGGTATAGAGCAGCAGGGCGAGATCGTCCGCCATGCCTTCCTGCTGCGTGCCGGCGCGACGATCGCAGGCGCCCCGCCGCTCGCGCAGTACGAGACGCTGCTTCCGTTCAAGCCGCGGGTGTCGGCCTAGTCCGCCACTCCCCAAACCGTCACCCCAGCGAACGCTGGGATGACGTGGGTTAGTGCACTGTCAGAGCCAGCTGCGCCCATCCGGCCCAGCACAACCATAGGGCGGCAACTGCCCGAAGAACCGCTCCTGCATCTTGTGACAGCCCCAGGCGCGCAGCGGCGCGGGCGCATAGCCGTTCAGCGCGATGCCGACCTCGTCATACGGGGTCTCGCCGCGCGCGACATACATGTACCATCGCCCGCCGAACATGACCGCCGCCGCGACCAGCACGACACACACGACCTGAAGAATCTTCTGCATTTCCGCCCTTTTCGTGATGAAGGGCGCCCCGTTGCAGATAACATGGATTAATATCAACCACCGGAAGGCGAGCCCGGCCGGTGGCGATTCCCATCCTACAATGCGTCGAAATCGATAGCTTGTGTTCTATCAAGCGCTTGCGGCGCTTCGGGCATCGGATATTTCAGTCCGGTCGCACAATTAAAAAGTACGACGCGGTCGTCTTCGTCGACCAGACCGGTGTTCAGCGCCTGTCGATAGGCCGCGAGCGTCGCGCCACCCTCGGGACACAGCAACAGCCCGTCCTGCTTGGCCGCTGCCTCGACCGCCTTGAGGATCGCCGGATCGCCGACTGCCATCGCCTGCCCGCCGCTCTCGCGGACCGCGCGCAGGATCAGGAAGTCGCCGACCGCCTTCGGCACGCGAATGCCCGCTGCGACGGTGCTCGCATCCTCCCAGCGCTCAGCATGCTCCTCGCCTGCCTCGAACGCGCGGACGATCGGCGCGCAGCCGCTCGCCTGCACCGCAAACATCTTTGGCCGCTCCGACCCGATCCAGCCGAGCTGCTCGAGCTCGTCGAACGCCTTCCACATGCCGATCAGACCCGTGCCGCCACCGGTCGGGTAGAAGATCGCATCGGGCAATTTCCAGCCGAACTGCGCGGCCAGTTCCAGCCCCATCGTCTTTTTGCCCTCGATTCGATAGGGCTCTTTCAGCGTCGAGAAATCGAACCAGCGCCCCTCGGCGGCGCCCTTGCCGACGATCGCACCGCAATCGTCGATCAGCCCGTTGACGCGCCAGACGCGCGCGCCCTGCATCGCGATCTCGCGGACGTTGATCTCGGGCGTGTCGTCGGGACAGAGCACGATCGTCTCGATCCCGCAACGCGTGGCATAGGCGGCCAGCGCCGCGCCGGCATTGCCGTTGGTCGGCATGGCGATCTTCGTGACGCCGAGCTCCTTCGCCATCGCCACCGCCATGACCAGCCCGCGCGCCTTGAAGCTGCCGGTCGGCAAACGCCCTTCGTCCTTCACGAAGACGTTGGGGCCACCGGATTTCGGGATCGGCACCAGCGGCGTCTCGATCTCGCCGAGACTGACGATATTGGACGTCTGGCGCACGGGCAGAAGCTCGCGCCACCGCCACAGATCGGTCGGCCGCGCCTCGATCGTGTCGCGCGAAATCGCCGAGCGCACCGCGTCGAGGTCGTAGCGGACGAGCAACGGCCTGCCCGCCCGTGAAAGGCCATGAAGCTGGTCCGCCTCATAGCGTTCGCCGGTGATCGAACATTCGAGATGCGTGACGAACGTCTCGCGATCGGTGGTCAGGTTCTCGTTCATGGCGTCATCCCGGCGAGGCAGAAAGTTGGGCGCCGTCGCTAGCCGTTCCCCCACGAAGGCGGGGGCCCAGGCTTACAGGCGACAGCGTTTGGAACCCTGGGCTCCCGCCTTCGCGAGAGAACACCAGCCCGACAGGCTCACCCCGCCTTGGCGACGCCCACCATCGCAGGCCGCAGCAGGCGATCCTTGATCATATAGCCCGCCTGCATTTCCTGGACGATCGTGCCGGCCGGCTGGTCGCTCGGGATCTCCAGCATCGCCTGATGCTTGTTCGGGTCGAGCATCTGGCCCTCGGCCGCGATCTTCGTGATGCCGTGGCGCTGGAACACGCTCTCCAGCTCGCGACCGGTGGCTTCCAGCCCGGTGACGAGGCCCTTCATCTTGTCGTCCGCACGCAGATCCGCCGGAATCGCCGACAGGCCGCGCGCAAGGTTGTCGGCAACCGACAGCACGTCGCGCGCGAACGCGGTGGCGGCATAGGCGCGCGCGTCCTGCGCTTCCTTCTCGGCGCGGCGGCGGACATTCTGCACCTCGGCCTGCGCATAGAGGACATTCTGCTTGGCCTCGGCAAGCTGGTTCTCCAGCTCGGCGACGCGATCGTTCGAGGCCACTTCGGGTGCGGCTTCGGCGGTCTCTTCGCGCAGGTCGGCAGGCGTGTTCTGATCGATATCGGACATTGTTTTCCCTATAAGTTGGGCCGGCTCAACCCATCAACCGGGCGAGCGTTGCAGCCGTGAAATCCACCATGGGCACGACGCGCGCATAGTTCAACCGCGTGGGGCCGATCACGCCCACCACGCCGACCACCCGCCCGTCCAATCCGCGGAACGGCCGCGCGATCACCGACGAGCCGGACAGGGCGAATAATTTGGTCTCCGCACCGATGAAAATCCGCGTCGAATCACCCGCCCGTGCACTGTCGAGCAGCGATGCGACCTCCTGCTTTCCCTCGAGATCGTCGAGCAGGTCGCGGACCCGGTCGAGATCGGCTGCGGCGGCCGCATCGATCAGCCGCCCCTGCCCGCGGACGATCAGCACCGGGCGGCGATCCGCATCCTCGCTCCACACCGCGATCCCGCCCTCGACCAGCATCCGCGCCGCACCGTCGAGCGCCGCCTGCCCGTCCGCCAGCTCGCGCTCGATCCGCAGCCGCGCCTCGGCCAGCGTCAGCCCGCCGAGCGTCGCCGACATGTAATTGCCCGCCTCGACCAG
Source organism: Sphingomonas sp. STIS6.2 (assembly GCF_000732685.2). Classification (NCBI taxonomy): domain Bacteria; kingdom Pseudomonadati; phylum Pseudomonadota; class Alphaproteobacteria; order Sphingomonadales; family Sphingomonadaceae; genus Sphingomonas; species Sphingomonas sp. STIS6.2. The sequence continues at coordinate 93,118 of NZ_JPDP02000160.1, read as the reverse complement.
GGTCGACGGCGACATGCCCTTGGGCAGCGCGATCACGCGGTTCTCGACCGAGCCATCCTCGCTGACCAGCACCGCGAGCGCCTGATCGGGCGACAGCGCGACGAACGCGATCTGGCGCAGCGTCATCTCGCGCTTCGGCACCATCACCAGCCCCGCGCATGCCGACAGCCCCGACAATGCAAGCGTGGTGGCGGCGAGCGCCTCCTCGACCGGACCACCGACACCGGCGCGCGCCTCGATCGTCTGGCGCTCCTCGAACGACGGCTCCATCGCCTGCATCATCCCGTCGACGAACAGCCGCAGGCCGCGATCGGTCGGCATCCGCCCCGCGCTCGTATGCGGACTGGCGAGCAGCCCCAGCCCCTCCAGCTCCCCCATCACCCCGCGAATCGAGGCGGGCGACAGGCTGAGCCCGGCCAGCTGCGCGATCGTCTTCGATCCCACCGGCGTGCCGCTGGCGAGATAGCTGTCGACGACCGCACGAAAAATATCGCGCGCGCGGTCGGTCAGTTCGGTGACGGGGGGCGTGGCCATGCGGCTGATCTAGGCTGGCGAGCGACCAAACGAAAGGCTAGGCAGCCGCTTTCCCCGTTCGTGCCAAGTAGCGGTCGAGCGAAGTCGAGACCGCGTATCGAGGTACATCTCCTTCGATACGTCCTCTCGACACGCTCGATGACTACTCGGGACGAACGGCAGTTTTCCACGGACCTTGACGAAGGAATACATCATGCGCCCATCCGGCCGTGCCCCAGACCAGATGCGCAGCATCACGATCGAACCCCGCTTCACCAAGCATGCCGAAGGCTCCGTCCTGATCGGCTTCGGCGACACCAAGGTGCTCGTCACCGCCAGCATCGAGGAAAAGGTCCCGCCGTTCCTGCGCGGCAAGGGCGAAGGCTGGGTGACCGCCGAATACGGCATGCTCCCGCGCTCGACCAACACGCGCAACAATCGTGAGGCGGCCAAGGGCAAGCAGTCGGGCCGCACGCAGGAGATTCAGCGCCTGATCGGCCGTTCGCTCCGCGCCGTCACCGACCTTAAGCTGCTCGGCGAGCGCCAGATCGTTCTGGACTGCGACGTGCTTCAGGCCGACGGCGGCACGCGCACGGCCTCGATCTCGGGCGCCTGGGTCGCGCTGCGGCTCGCGATCGACGGGCTTCTGGAAAGCGGCAAGCTGACCGCCGACCCGCTGACGCAGAAGGTCGCCGCGATCAGCTGCGGCATCTATCAGGGCAATCCGGTGCTCGACCTCGACTATATCGAGGATTCGGGTGCGGACGCGGATGCGAATTTCGTCCTGCTCGAAAACGGCAACATCGCCGAGGCGCAGGCGACGGCCGAGGGCGCGACCTATGACGAGGAGGCGCTGCTGCGCCTGTTGCGGCTCGCCCGGATCGGCTGCGCGGACATCTTCGCGGCACAGGCCAAGGCGGTCGCCAAGTGAGCGGCGAAGGCGGCACCCCCCAGGCCATCCGCAAGCTCCAGCCCGGCAAGCTCGTCATCGCAAGCCACAACAAGGGCAAGGTCCGCGAGATCGCCGACCTGCTCGCAGGGCGCGGGTTCGACGTCGTGTCGGCGGCGGATCTCGATCTGCCCGAGCCGGTCGAGACGGGGACGACCTTCTTCGCCAATGCCGAGCTGAAGGCACGCTCCGCCGCCGACCTGTCGGGCTATCCCGCGCTCGCCGACGACAGCGGGCTGTGCGTCGATGCGCTGGGTGGCGATCCGGGCGTGTACACCGCCGACTGGGCGGAGACCCCGAACGGTCGCGACTGGTCGATGGCGATGCAGAAGGTCGAGGACGCGCTCGCCGCCAAGGGTCCCGACGCGACCCGCGGCGCGCATTTCGTCAGCGTGCTCGCGCTCGCCTGGCCCGACGGCCATGTCGAATGGTTCGAAGGCCGCGCCGAGGGTACGCTCATCTGGCCGCCACGCGGCAAGGTCGGCTTCGGCTATGACCCGATGTTCGTGCCGCTGGGCCACGACCAGACTTATGCGGAACTGCCGCACGAGACGAAGAACGCAATCAGCCACAGGAACGAGGCGTTCGAGCTGCTGAAGGCCGCCGTGTTCTGAAACGTCGCCGGACCGTCACCCCCGGGTGACGGTCCGGCGATCTCGGGTGCCTAGTAGCTCCGCTCGCCCACCACATTGCCCGGCGGCGAATAGCGGCACACCAGATAATCGTCGCGTTCGTTGCTCGCCATCGCGCATCCCACCGCGGTCGAATTGCGCCAGACGATCTGCGTGTAGTGCGCGACATCCTCATATTTGCCGGTCCGGCTGAACGCGGGCGTCACGCCGTTGACGAAATCCTTCCGTTCGGCGACCCAGTGGCCGATCATCTCGGGATAGGCATAGGCATAGCGCGTGCCGGTCCACAGATTTTCGCCCTCGCGGCCGGGCCCCTGAACCTGATGCGCATGCGCAAATTTGCGCGTATTGGCCATTTCCTCGGCATAGGCGCGCGCGGTGGTCGCCAGCGTCTCGCTCCATACCAGCGGCCGAACACCCACGGCCGCCCGCGCAGCGTTGTGCCCGTCCATCATCGCCGCCTTGAGGAGAGCAGGCCCGCGCGGCGCCGGCGCCTGTGTCTCGCGCCGCTCCACGACGCGTTCCGGCCCCTGCGCGCAAGCGCCGGCGAACAACGCCGCCGCAACTGCCAGACCCAACCGAACCGTCATTGCGCTTCCTTCTGTCGCTCCGTGCGACCATATGCGCGAGATAATGCCCCCGATCGAAACGCCAAGCCCCGCCCCGCCGCCTTCGGGGGACCTCGCGCTCTACGTCCATTGGCCGTTCTGCGTGTCGAAATGCCCCTATTGCGACTTCAACAGTCATGTCCGTGATGGCGTCGACCAGGCGGCGTGGCGCGCGGCGCTGCTCACCGACCTCGCGCACGAAGCGTCGGTGCTGCCGGGACGCAAGCTTCAGTCGATCTTCTTCGGCGGCGGCACGCCCTCGCTGATGCCGCCCGCAACGGTCGCCGCGATCCTCGACGCCGCCGAACGCGCCTGGGGCTTTGCCGAGGGGATCGAGATCACGCTCGAGGCCAATCCCTCCTCGGTCGAGGCCGCGCGCTTTGCCGATCTTGCCAGCGCGGGCGTCAACCGCGTGTCGCTGGGACTTCAGTCGCTCGACGATCAGGCTCTGAAATTCCTCGGCCGCGCGCATGACGTGAACGAGGGGCAGGCGGCGCTGGCGACCGCGCAGAGAGTCTTTCCGCGCGTGAGTTTCGACCTGATCTATGCGCTCCCCGGCCAGCGGCTTGCCGACTGGCGGGCCGAGCTCGCGCGCGCGCTGAGCTTCGGGACCGAGCATCTGTCGCTCTATCAGCTGACGATCGAGCCCGGCACGCGGTTCGCGACCGAGGCGCTCGCGGGGCGCATCGTCATTCCCGACGGCGACAGCGCGGCGGACCTGTTCGAGGCGACGCGCGCCGACACCGAAGCCGCCGGGCTCCCAGCCTATGAAACCTCGAACCACGCGCGGCCGGGGTCGGAGAGTCGCCATAATCTGGCGTACTGGCGCTATCAGGATTATGCCGGGATCGGTCCCGGCGCGCATGGCCGCCGCGGTGGCCTGGCGACGGTGCGTCGCAAGAAGCCCGAAAACTGGCTCGCCGCGATCGAGCGCAACGGCCACGGGATGGAGGTCGAGGACCCGCTCACCCCCTCGACGCGCGCGACCGAGGCGTTGCTGATGGGGCTGCGCCTGGCCGAGGGAGTCGATCTCGACCGGATTACGCGGCTCAATGGCGGCGCGATGCCGGTCGATCTCGCCGCGGTGGCGCGGCTGGAAGCGCTCGGACTGATCGCCCACACGCCGGGCCGGCTGCGCGTGACCGATGCGGGTGCGCTCCTGCTGGACGCGATCCTGCCGGAGATCGTGACGGCGTAACGCCCCCACCCATGTCATTCCCGCGGAGGCGGGAAGCCAGACTGGCTAGCCGCGCGACTTGAATCGCAACCGATCATCCGTATGGATCCCCGCCTCCGCGGGGATGACGAACGGAGTCGGCGTCAGCCGCCGAAGCCGCTCGGCGCGGGCGAGACAACAGTGGTGGTCCCCCCGCGGATTTCCTTCACCTCCAGCGCACGCTCGGCGACATTGTCGCGGCCGAAGCGGAACGCGCCGTCGATGCCCGAAAAGCCGTCGCCATCGCGCAGCCGCGACACGGGGAACGCCGTCCCCGGCTTCCAGTCGCGCGCGATCCGCACCGTCAGCAGCACCGAATCATAGCCGAGACTCGACAGGCGATAGGGTCCGCTGCCGAAGCGTGCACGGTATTTGGCGGCATATTGCCGGTACAGCGTATCCGACACGCTAGCATACCAGGCGCCGTTCAATGCCGGCTTGGCGGCGACGCTCGATTCGGAATTCCACAGCTCGGTGCCGAGGATCCGGGTCGATGCGCCCGCCCCGCGCTTCACCAGCGCCGCCGCCCCCGCCGCGGTCGAACCGCTGTCGGCGATCAGCACGGCATCATAGGGTGCCTTCGCCGCGAGCCGCGTGACCGCCCCCGACACGCCACCGGCGGTCCGGCCATAGGTCTGGAGCGACACGACCTGGCCGCCCGCCCCCTCGACCGCGCGGAGGAATGCGGTCGAGGCACGCTCGCCATACAGCCCGTTCGGGACCAGCCCGGCAAAGTTCGACACGCCGCGCTCGCGCGCAAAATCGACGACGCGCGAAATCGACTGGGTCGGCACATAGCCCATCAGATAGGCGCCGTTGCCGGCCACCCCGAGATCGTTCGAGAAGCTCAGCACCGGCACGCCCGCCGCGCGCGCAATTGGTGCGACCGTCCGCACGTCCTCGGACAGCAGCGGCCCGAGGATCAGCTGCGCGCCTTCTGCGATCGCGCGCTGGGCCGCGGCCGCGGCACCCGTCGCGGTATCGTAATTGGTGATCCGCACGCGCTGGTTCTGCGTGTCGAGCAGCGCCATCATCGTCGCATTGGCGATCGACGTGCCGACCCCCGCATTGCTTCCCGACAGCGGCACGAGCAGCGCGACGCGGTTGCGCTCGGCATCGCGCGGGATGCCGGTTTCGACCCCGATCGTCGGCGTGTCGGTAGGACGGGTGGTCGGGCGCTGCTGCGACGGCTCGACGGGACCGCGCGGGACGATCGTCTGGCACGCGCCCAGCAGGCAGGCCATCGTGAGCGCGGCCGAGCGCCCAAACGCGCGCATCCGGTGCCGGGCCGATTGCCCTATCGTCGCTGCGTCTGCCATGACAATCCCCATGAACCCTGAAACTCCACTGAACCCCGGCCTTTACATCGTCGCGACGCCGATCGGCAATCTCGGTGATCTGTCGCCGCGTGCCGCCGACATCCTAGCGCGTGCCGACGTCGTCGCGGTCGAGGACAGCCGTGTCACCGCCGGTCTGCTCCGCCATGTCGGTACCAAGACGCCGATGGTCCCCTATCATGATCACAGCGCCGAGGGCGTCCGCCCCGCGCTGATCGCGCGGATGGCGACCGAGGCGGTGGCGCTGGTGTCCGACGCGGGCACGCCGCTGATTTCCGATCCCGGATTCAAGCTGGTGCGCGACGCGCGCGCGGCGGGGCATCTCGTGGTGACGATCCCCGGCCCCTGCGCCGCGGTCGCCGCGCTCACGCTGGCTGGCCTGCCGACCGATCGCTTCCTGTTCGTCGGCTTCCTGCCGTCCAAGGCGCATGCCCGGTCGGAGGCGATCGCCGAGATCGCCACGATCCGCGCGACGCTGGTGCTCTACGAATCCGGTCCGCGGCTCGGTGCCAGCCTTGCCGCGCTCGCCGAAGGACTCGGCGACCGTGAGGCGGCGGTCACGCGCGAGATCACCAAGCGGTTCGAGGAGGCGGTGACCGGTACGCTGACGACCCTCGCCACCCGCTACGCCGACGCCCCGCCGCGTGGCGAGATCGTCATCGTCATCGCGCCCCCCGGCGACGCCCCCCCGGCCAGCGCGGCGGATGCCGACGCGGCACTCGCCGACGCGCTGACCCGCCTCTCCACGGGCCAGGCCGCGAGCGAGGTCGCCAAGGCACTCGGGCTCGACCGCAAGACGCTCTACGCCCGCGCGCTCGAACTAAAGGCGAAGGGGTGACCCTCCCCGCCCCGCGCCCCTCGCGCAGGCGGACGGCGAGCACCGCCGATCGACAGGTCGCGGAAGCTGCGGGGCGCCGCGGGGAGCGGCTGGCCGGCTGGTGGCTGCGACTGAAGGGCTGGAGCATCCTCGACCGCCGCGTGCGGACGCCTGCGGGCGAGGTCGACATCGTCGCGCGCAAGGGGACGCTCATCGCGTTCGTCGAGGTGAAGACGCGCGCGACCGCCGCCGAACTCGACTTCGCGATCGACGAGCGGCGGCTCGCGCGGGTCGCCGCGGCGGCAGAGTTTTTGATGCCGCGCTATGCCGGGCCCGGCGACGACATTCGCGTCGACGTCATCCTGCTCGCGCCCGGCACGCGCCCCCGCCATATCGAGAATGCATGGATCGGCTGAGCGGGTCGGGTGACTTGCGGCCCGCGCGCACCTACATGCGCTCGACCGTATAGAAGGAAGACGCATGAGCCTCACCGTCGCCGTCCAGATGGACCCGCTCGACAGCATCAATATCGCGGGCGATTCGACCTTCGCGCTGATGCTCTCCGCACAGGAGCGCGGACACCGGCTGTTCCATTATGCCGCGGAGGATCTCAACTACCGCGACGGCCGGGTCTGGGCGAAGGCGCACCCCGTCACCGTGCAGCGCGTGACCGGCGATCACTTCAGCGTCGGCGAGCCGGTGAACCTCGATCTCGGCGACGAGGCCGACGTCGTGCTCATGCGGCAGGACCCGCCCTTCGATCTCGGCTACATCACCGCGACGCATCTGCTCGAGCGGATCGCCGGCAAGACGCTGGTCGTGAACGACCCCGCACAGGTCCGCAACGCACCCGAAAAGGTGTTCGTGCTCGACTATCCGCAGTTCATGCCGCCGACGCTCGTCACGCGCAGCCTCGACGAGGCACGCGCCTTCCTGGCCGAGCACGGCGCGATCGTGATCAAGCCGCTCCACGGCAATGGCGGCAAGGCGATCTTCAAGGTCGAATCGGACGGCGCCAACCTGTCCGCGCTGATCGAGGTGTTCAACATGACGTGGCGCGAGCCGCACATGGTCCAGGCGTTCCTTCCCGACGTGGCCAAGGGTGACAAGCGCATCGTGCTGGTCGACGGCGAAGTCGCCGGCGCGATCAACCGCCTGCCGGGCGAGGGCGAGATCCGCTCCAACCTCGCGGTCGGCGGCTCGGCGGAAAAGACCGAGCTGACCCCGACCGAGCGCGAGATCTGCGCGGTCCTCGGGCCTGAACTCAAGAAGCGCGGGCTGCTGTTCGTCGGCATCGACGTGATCGGCGGCAAGTGGCTGACCGAGATCAACGTCACCTCGCCCACCGGCATCGTCGCGATCGAACGGTTCGACGGCACCGACGTCTCCGCGATGATCTGGGACGCGATCGAGGCGAAGGTCGCGGCGCGGTAGGAAAACCACCATCCCGGCTCAGGCCGGGATGGTGCGACCATACTGTCGAGGGAACACATGTGGCCCCCCGGAAGTATCGGTTAGCCATGACCGAATTCATCATCAACCTGATCGCCTGGGGCGGCTATTTCGGCATCTTCCTGCTGATGGCGCTCGAGAATATCGTGCCCCCCGTGCCGTCCGAGGTGATCATGGGGCTCGGTGGCATTGCCGTCGCGCGCGGCCATATGGCGGTCGTCCCGCTGATCGCCGCGGGGACGGTCGGATCGGTCGCGGGCAATTACTTCTGGTATTATATCGGCCGGAACATCGGCTACGAGCGCTTCCGTCCGTTCGTCGAGCGGCATGGCCGCTGGCTGACGATCGAATGGTCGGATATCGAGAAGGTCCACCGGTTCTTCGTGAAGCGCGGCGGCTGGGTGATCTTCGTCTTCCGCTTCATGCCGACCTTCCGGACGATCATCTCGCTCCCGGCCGGCATGACGTACATGCCGTTGTGGAAGTTCGTGATCTGGACCGCTGCGGGCAGCGCGATCTGGAACACCGTGCTCGCCTATGCCGGCATCCTGCTCGGCTCGCGCTTCCAGCAGCTCGACCGCTATGTCGGCCCGGTGTCGGTCGCGACGTTCGTCATCATCGCACTCGCCTATGGCTGGCGCGTGCTGACATGGAAGCCGAAAGGCTGACCCTGCGCTACGCCCGCGGATGCGCGTTGCGGTACACGTCCATCAGATGCGCCGCATCGACCTGCGTATAGATCTGCGTCGAGCTGAGGCTCGCATGGCCGAGCAGCTCCTGCAACGCGCGCAGGTCCGCCCCGCGTCCCAGCAGATGCGTCGCAAAACTGTGGCGCAGTGCGTGCGGCGTCGTCCGCTCGCCAAGCCCGAGCCGCCCGCGGGCCCCGCGGACCGCGCGGCGCACGATCGCAGGTGCGAGCGGGCCACCCTTTGCCCCCCGGAACAGTGGCTCCGACGGTGCCAGCGCCCAGGGGCATAGCGCGACATAGGCCTCGATTGCGTCACGGACCTGTGGCAACAGCGGCACGATCCGCGTCTTGGCGCGCTTGCCGGTCACCGACAGCGTCTCGCCGAGCGGCAGGATCGCCGGCGTAAGCAGCAGCGCCTCGCCGATTCGCAGCCCCGCGCCGTATAGCAGCATCAGCACCGCCCAGTCGCGAGCGCCGATCCACGGCTCGGCAGCGTCGTCGGCGACCTCCCCGGCCAGCGCCACCGCTTCGGCCGGCGAGATCGGGCGCGGCACGCCGCGCTGGACCCGCGGCCCCTTCAGCCGCGGCGGTTCGGCATCCGCATTCGCCCATGCGAGGAAACCGCGCACCGCGGACAGCTCGCGCGCCGCCGATGCATTCCCCAGCCCCTGCCCGCGCCGATAGGCCAGATAGGCGCGAAGATCCGCCGTGCTCGTCCGGCCCAGCGCCGCGCGATCGACCGCCCCCGCCCAGTGCCCTACCAGGAACGCCGTCAACCGCTCGGCAACCGCGCGATAGGCGCGGACCGTGTGCACCGACCGCATCCGGTCCCGCGCCAGATGCGTCGCCCAGAGCATCGACGGGGGAAGCGTGTCGGGTGAGGTCATTCCGGCATGCTAGAGCGTTTGAACGACAAAGAAAATTAACTAACGCAGGCCTATTCGAAGACATGTCGCTCCCCGAGTCCGCCCCTCGCGAAATGCCCGGATCACCATCGCGTTTTGCCTCGGCCGACGAGGAACGCCGGGTGGCGACGCTCAACGCGCTCGCGCTGCTCGATACCGAACCAGAACGCGAATTCGACGCGCTCGTCGCGCTGGCAGCCGAAATGCTCGACTGCCCCAGCGCGATGATGACGCTGATCGATCGCGACCGGTTGTGGATCAAGGCGGCCAATGACGGCGAACGCGGCGAGATCGCGCGCGACGTGACGATGTGCAACGTCACCATTCAGGGCTCGGCGCCGCTGGTCGTGGAGGATTTGTCGGGTGATTCGCGATTCGCTGCCAACCCCCTGGTTGCCGCATCCGACGGGGTGCGATTCTATGCCGGTGCCCCGATCCACGCGATCGCCGACGACGGACGACGTCACCCGATCGGCGCGCTGTGCGTGCTCGACACCCATCCGCGCAGCCTGAACGCGGCAGGCCGGAAAGCGCTTGTGCATCTCGCCACGCTTGCCGAAGCGGCGATCGCCGCGCGGACCGCGGCAATGCAGGCGCTGGCGATCGCGGTGACCGCGGATCGCCAGTCGTCCGTTCTCGCTCGCCAGGACCGCATCTTCCGCCAGGCCGAGCGGATGGCGGCGATCGGATCGTGGCGCGTGCTGTGGCCCGACGGTCCGCTCGAATGGTCCGACGGCGTCTTCCGGATCCACGAGCTGCCGCTGGGCGCGCAACCCGACCCGTCGAAGGCGATCGATCACTATCCCCCCCATGCCCGCGAACAGATCGCGCAGGCGCTCACCGACGTCATCCGCACCGGCGTCCCGATCGATCTCGAACTCGACTTCACCACTGCGCTGGGCAATCCACGACGGGTGCGCGTGCAGGGCGAGCTGGAACATGAGGCCCAGCGGAACGTAGACGGTCCCGTCGCGATCGTCGGCATCTTCCAGGACGTGACCGATCGTCACGCGCTCGAACTCACGCTGAGACGCACGGCCGAAACCGATGCGCTCACCGGCCTCGCCAACCGGGCCGCCTTCGACCGGGCACTCGACGCGGCCATCACGCGCGCGCGTACAGCGGCATCGCCGTTGCTGCTCGCGCTGGTCGATCTCGACGGGTTCAAGGCGATCAACGACACGCTTGGCCATAACGCAGGCGACGACGTGCTGCGCGGCGTCGGCCAGATCCTGCAGGCGCCATGGCTTCGCGGCAGCGTTGCCGCGCGGCTCGGCGGTGACGAGTTCGCGGTGATCGTCGACGACCCGGCGCTGGTCGGTGCACCTGAGGAGATCATCAGCCGGCTGCAGGAGGCGTTGCAGGTGCCGGTTTCGGTCGACGGCCTGGCGATGATCAGCGCGGGCACCGTCGGCATCGCCGCGCTCGAACCCGATTGCCAGACGGTCCGCGATTTCGTGCACCGCGTCGACATCGTCCTCTACCGCGCCAAGCGCGAACGGATCGGCGAACGGCGCCGCGCCGCCTGATCGGGTTCAGCCCGATGGGCGCCGCGACAACGACCACACGCCGCTAAAAGGTTTCCGTCGAGTTGATCTGCCCCCATATGCGTCGGCCATGTCGTCGCGCGCCCGTGTCCTGATCCTCAACGCCGCCCTCGGGCCGCTCGACTATCGCGTGCCCGCGGGCATGGACGTCGCGCCCGGCTCGATCGTCGTCGCGCCGCTCGGCCCGCGCCAGCTGCTCGGCGTGGTGTGGGAGGCGGAGCGGATGCCGTCCGATGCGGAGGTCGGCGACAACCGCCTGCGCAATCTGCTCGCGGTTGCGGACGTACCGCCGCTCGGTGCGCCGCTTCGCCGGCTGATCGAATGGACCGCCGATTATTATCTGGCGCCCCCCGCCTCGGTGCTGCGGATGTCGCTCGCCTCGACTTCCGCGCTCGAGGGCGCGCGCACCGCGACCGAATATCGCGCGACCGGCACGATCCCCCCGCGCCTGACGCCGCAACGCGAACAGGCGCTCGAACGGATCGGCGATCGCCAGGGCCTGATCCGTGAACTGGCGCAGCTCGCCGAGGTAAGCGACGCGGTCATTCGCGGCCTCGTCAAGGTCGGCGGGATCGAAGCGGTCGAGGTGGATATCGACAGCCCTTATCCTGTCCCCGACCCGCTGCATCACGTTCCCACGCTGTCGCCCGATCAGCGCGCGGCGGCGGACTCGCTCGTCAAAGGCGTCGCCGACCACATCTTCACGCCGACTTTGCTCGACGGCGTGACCGGTTCAGGCAAGACCGAGGTCTATTTCGAGGCGGTCGCGCAGGCGATCCGCGACGGCCGCCAGACTCTGGTGCTGCTGCCCGAGATCGCATTGACCGAGCCCTTCCTCAAGCGCTTCCACGACCGGTTCGGCTGCGAGCCGATCGCGTGGCATTCGGGGCTGCGGTCGACCCAACGAAGGCGCGCGTGGCGTGCGATCGCGAGCGGCGAAGCGCTGGTGACGGTCGGCGCACGATCCGCGCTGTTCCTGCCCTATCGCGATCTTGGCCTGATCGTCGTCGACGAGGCGCACGAGACCAGCTTCAAGCAGGAAGAGGGTGTGCATTATCATGCGCGCGACGTCGCGGTGATGCGCGGCAAGTTCGAGGGGTGCCCGGTCATCCTCGCCTCCGCCACCCCCGCGATCGAGACCCGCCAGCAGGTCGCGACCGGCCGCTATGCCGAACTGAAGCTGCCCGGCCGGTTCGGCGTGGCGGAAATGCCGACGATCGAGCCGATCGACCTGATCAAGGAGCCGCCCGAGCGCGGTCGCTGGCTCGCCCCGCGGCTGGTTCAGGCGATGCAGGCGACACTGGAGAAGCGCGAACAGGCGCTGCTGTTCCTCAACCGCCGGGGCTATGCACCGCTGACGCTGTGCCGCACCTGCGGGCACCGGTTCCAGTGTCCGAACTGCACCGCGTGGATGGTCGAGCACCGGCTGACGCGGCGGCTCGCCTGTCATCATTGCGGCCATGCCGAGCCGACGCCGCGCGTCTGTCCCGAATGCCAGGGTGAGGATACGCTCGTCGCCTGCGGTCCCGGCGTCGAGCGGATCGCGGACGAGGTCGCCGCGCTGTTTCCCGAGGCGAAGACCGCGGTCGTCACGTCGGACACGATCTGGTCGCCTGCCAAGGCAGCGGAATTCGTCGACCGGATGGAGGCGGGCGATATCGACATCGTCGTCGGCACGCAGCTGGTGACCAAGGGCTATCACTTCCCAAATCTGACGCTGGTCGGCGTCGTCGATGCGGATCTGGGGCTCGACGGCGGCGACCTGCGCGCGGCCGAGCGCACCTTCCAGCAGATTCGCCAGGTGTCGGGGCGCGCCGGTCGTGGCGAGAAGCCCGGCCATGTCTTCATCCAGACGCACAGCCCCGCCGCGCAGGTGATGCAGGCGCTGATCACCGGCGACGCCGACGCCTTTTATGCGGCCGAGACCGAGGCGCGCAAGGATGCGGGCGCGCCGCCCTTTGGCCGTTATGCCGCGATCGTCGTGTCTTCGGAGGATCAGCGTTGTGCGCACGACACCGCCAATCTCGTCGGGCGAAGCGCACCGCAGGTCGAGGGGATGCATGTCTACGGCCCCGCGCCCGCGCCGCTCGCAATGCTGCGCGGCCGGCATCGCTACCGCCTGCTCGTCCATGCAAAGCGCGCGCTCGACGTACAGGACGTCATCCGTGCATGGCTCGGCGCACTCGACTGGCCGTCCAAGGTACGCGTCACCGTCGACGTCGATCCCTATAATTTTCTCTGATACGACAGCAACCGACGCTTAACCGCTTGCACGCTATCCAGGGTGGATGTCGGCGCAGCGTGTCACCCCGGTCCAATGGCTGCGCGCGCTCGCTGCAACGATCGTCGTTGCCGCGCATGCAGCGAACCTGGTCGATGCGGGTCCGGTCCGGATCACCGGCGCGTTCATCCCGTCGGTGCCCAATCTCGCGGTGGTCGGCATCAGCGGCGTCGATCTCTTCTTCGTCATCAGCGGCTTCGTGATGGCGCAGTCGCTCGCGACCGCACCACGCGATCCCTGGGGCTTTCTCGTCCAGCGCTGGCGCCGGATCGTCCCGCTCTTCGCGCTCGCCAGCATCGCCTATATCCTCGTCGCAACCGAGCCGCAGCCGGTCAAGGCGATGCTGATGTCGATCACCGTCCTCCCGCTGCTTGATGGCGCTAGTTATCATCAGCCTTCGCTCTATGTCGGCTGGACGCTGGGGTTCGAATTCGCCTTCTACGCGCTCGTCGCGCTCGCGATGACCGCCCGCCACCACAGGACTTGGTGGCTGCTGATCGCGACGCTGGCCGTTGCACTGGTCGGTTGCACCGTCCAGCCCGGCTGGGCGCCGGCGCGGCTGCTCTTCAACCCGATGCAGCTGGAATTCGCGTTTGGCCTGCTCGTCTGGATCGCCTGGCAACGGGGCATCACCGCACCCGTCGCGGCGATGGCCACGGTGCTGGGGATCGCGCTGCTCGCTATCGGCATAGCCGTCGGGCTTGGTCCCGCGGTCTCGGGCGATGTCCAGGCGGCGGTCGCCGGCACCTCCGGTCTCGCACGCAGCTGGACCTGGGGGCTGCCCTGGGCGCTCGTCCTGCTCGGGGTGATCGACACGCCGGGTGGCGGCCGGTTCGACCGGATCGTCGCGCGGATCGGCGACGCCTCCTATTCGACCTATCTCGTCCACCCTTGCCTGATCGCGCTGCTGTGGCGCATCGGCGGGATGTTGCCGGAATGCCCGGCGCTGGTCTTCGTCGCGCTAGTCGTGACACTGTCGACGGTCGCGGGGCTCATCGTCCACCGCTGGATCGAACGGCCGCTGCTGCAGGTCTTAGCCCGGCCGCGCAAGGCGGCAGCGCCCGTCGCTACCGACGCGGCGCTCGCCTGAGGCGGTTTACTCGCCCGCCTGCTCGGCGAGGATGGTCAGGCCCTTGGCGTTGACCTCGGCGAAACCACCGCGGATCGCGATCGTCTCGGGCGTGCTGTTCTGCGTCCGATGCACCTGCACGCTTCCGTCACGGACGGTCGACATGAACGGCGCATGGCCTTCCAGCACGCCGAAATCGCCTTCGGTGCCGGGGACGACGACCATATAGACCTCCTCCGACCGGACGAGCTTTTCTGGCGTGACGAGTTCGAAATGCAGCATCTTGTTTGCCTTCTCCCTCTCCCCCGAGGGGAGAGGGAGCAGCAGAAGCTTACGCCTCCGCAGCCATCTTCTCGGCCTTGGCGACGGCTTCGTCGATGCCGCCGACCATGTAGAAGGCGCTCTCGGGCAGGTGATCATACTCACCCTCGACCACCGCCTTGAACGAACGGACGGTATCCTCGAGCTGGACGAACTTGCCGCTGATGCCGGTGAATACCTCCGCGACGTGGAACGGCTGGCTCAGGAACTTCTGGATCTTGCGCGCACGCTGCACGGTAAGCTTATCCTCCTCGGACAGCTCGTCCATGCCGAGAATCGCGATGATGTCCTGCAGCGACTTGTACTTCTGCAGCGTCGACTGGACCGCACGCGCGGTGTCGTAATGCTCCTGGCCGACGACGCGTGGTTCGAGCAGACGCGAGGTCGAGTCGAGAGGATCGACTGCCGGATAGATGCCCAGCTCCGAGATCGCACGGTTGAGGTTGGTCGTCGCATCGAGATGCGCGAACGACGTTGCCGGTGCCGGATCGGTAAGATCGTCCGCGGGAACGTACACGGCCTGCACCGAGGTGATCGACCCCTTGTTGGTCGAGGTGATGCGCTCCTGCAGCGCGCCCATGTCGGTCGACAGCGTCGGCTGATAGCCCACGGCCGACGGAATGCGGCCGAGCAGTGCCGACACTTCTGCGCCCGCCTGCGTGAAGCGGAAGATGTTGTCGACGAAGAACAGCACGTCCTGGCCTTCGACGTCGCGGAAATATTCGGCGATCGTCAGACCCGACAGCGCGACGCGTGCGCGTGCGCCCGGCGGCTCGTTCATCTGGCCGAATACGAGCGCGACCTTCGAGCCTTCCGACTGCGGATTGCCGTCGGCATCCTTGGCGATGACGCCCGCGTCGAGGAACTCGTGGTACAGATCGTTACCCTCGCGGGTACGCTCGCCGACGCCAGCGAACACCGAGGTGCCGCCATGGCCCTTGGCGATGTTGTTGATCAGTTCCTGGATCAGCACGGTCTTGCCGACGCCGGCGCCGCCGAACAGGCCGATCTTGCCGCCCTTTGCATAGGGTGCGAGCAGATCGATGACCTTGATGCCCGTGACCAGGATCGCACTCTCGGTCGACTGGTCGACGAACAAAGGCGCCGATGCGTGGATCGGGGCGGTCTGCTCTGCGCCGACGGGGCCACGCTCGTCGATCGGCTCGCCGATGACGTTGAGGATGCGGCCGAGCGTCTTCGGGCCGACGGGCACGCGGATCTGCGAGCCGGTGTCGGTGACGGTCTGGCCGCGGGTCAGACCCTCGGTCGCGTCCATCGCGATCGTGCGGACGGTATTCTCGCCGAGATGCTGCGCGACTTCGAGGACGAGCCGGTTGCCGTTATTGTCGGTTTCGAGCGCCGACAGAATCGCGGGCAGGTTGTCGGGGAAATGCACGTCGACGACCGCGCCGATCACCTGCGAGATGCGACCCGTGTTGTTCGTTGCCGCCACTGGGGCGATGGTCTCTGGGGCGGTTGCCATTATCTGCTTCCTTGGGCTTACTTGAGCGCTTCGGCGCCCGAGATGATTTCGACCAGCTCGGTCGTGATCGCGGCTTGGCGTGTACGGTTATACTGGATCGAGAGGCGCGTGATCATGTCGCCCGCGTTGCGCGTGGCGTTGTCCATCGCGTTCATGCGGCTGCCCTGCTCCGACGCTGCGTTTTCGAGCAGCGCGCGGAAGATCTGGATCGCGACGTTGCGCGGCAGCAGATCGGCCAGGATCGCTTCCTCGTCGGGCTCATACTCGACCACGGCTTCCGCAGGTGCGTTGGGTTTTGCCTCTGCGCCGGGGATTGTCGAGAGCGGCACGGGAACGATCTGGATGCCGGTCGGCACCTGCACCAGCGCCGAGACGAACTTGGCGTAGAACAGATGCGCGACATCGAACTGACCCTCGCCGAAGCGCTTGATCAGGTCTTCGGAGATCGCCTGCGCGTCGCTGAACGCGAGCTTCTTGATTCCGCCCATCTCGTGATCGGCGAGAATGTCGTTCGGGAAGAAGCGCTTGATCACACGCCCCTTCTTGCCGGCAACATAGAATTTCACGGTCTTGCCGGCCGCGATCAGGTCCTCGGCCTTGCGGCGTGCCGCACGGACGATGTTGGTGTTGAACGCACCGGCCAGACCACGCTCCGACGTCGCAATGACGATCAGATGGACCTGGTCCTTGCCGGTCCCGGCCAGCAGCGGCGATGCGCCCGGCGCGATGCCGACGCGCCCGGCAAGGCTCGCCATCACCGCTTCGAGCCGCTCGGCATAGGGCCGGCCGGCAACCGCCGCGTCCTGCGCACGGCGCAATTTCGCAGCGGCGACCATCTTCATCGCCTTGGTGATCTTCTGTGTCGACTTCACCGAGCCGATACGGATCTTGAGTGCCTTGAGGCTCGCCATCTACGTCCCTTTGTTCCCCCGCGAAGGCGGAGGCCCAGCCTGCCCCCGCGTCAGCGGGGGCATGTTCTACTTATGCAAACGTCTTGGCGAACGCCTCGAGCGCTGCCTTCAGCTTGTCCTTCGCCTCGTTACCCAGATCGCGGGTATCGCGGATCAGCTTGAGCACATCGGCATGGTTCGCACGCATGTCGGCCAGCAGTGCCTGCTCGTAACGGGTCACGTCGGCGACGGGCACCTTGTCGAGGAAACCGCTGGTGCCGGCGAAGATCGAAACGGTCTGCTCCTCGAACGGCAGCGGCGAGAACTGCGCCTGCTTGAGCAGTTCGGTCAGACGCGCACCGCGGTTGAGCAGCTTCTGCGTCGACGCATCGAGATCCGACCCGAACTGCGCGAACGCCGCCATCTCGCGATACTGCGCGAGCTCGAGCTTGATCGAGCCCGACACCTTCTTCATCGCCTTGGTCTGTGCGGCCGAGCCGACGCGGCTGACCGAGAGACCGACGTTGATCGCCGGGCGCACGCCAGAGAAGAACAGGTCGGTTTCGAGGAAGATCTGGCCGTCGGTGATCGAGATCACGTTGGTCGGGATGTACGCCGAAACGTCGCCCGCCTGCGTCTCGATGATCGGCAGCGCGGTCAGCGAGCCGCCGCCGTTCGCGTCCGACATCTTGGCTGCACGCTCGAGCAGGCGGCTGTGGAGATAGAACACGTCGCCGGGATAGGCTTCACGGCCCGGCGGACGACGCAGCAGCAGCGACATCTGGCGATAAGCGACGGCCTGCTTCGACAGATCGTCATAGCAGATCAGCGCGTGCATGCCGCGATCGCGGAAATACTCGCCCATCGCGACGCCGGTATAGGGCGCGAGATACTGGAGCGGTGCGGGGTCCGACGCGGTGGCTGCGACGACGATGGAATATTCCATCGCGCCATTCTCTTCGAGCGTCTTGACGAGCTGCGCGACGGTCGAGCGCTTCTGGCCGATCGCGACATAGACGCAATACAGCTTCTTCGACTCGTCGTCGCCCGCGTTCGCGGTCTTCTGGTTGATGAACGCGTCGATCGCGACGGCCGACTTGCCGGTCTGGCGATCGCCGATGATCAGCTCGCGCTGGCCACGGCCGACGGGAACGAGTGCGTCGATCGCCTTGAGACCGGTCTGGACCGGCTCGCTAACCGACTGGCGCGGAATGATGCCCGGTGCCTTGACCTCGACGCGGCTGCGCTCGGTCGTGTGGATCGGGCCCTTGCCGTCGATCGGGTTGCCGAGGCCATCGACCACGCGGCCGAGCAGCTCCTTGCCGATCGGCACGTCGACGATCGTGCCGGTGCGCTTGACGATGTCGCCTTCCTTGATCTCCGAGTCAGACCCGAAGATCACGACGCCGACATTGTCGGCCTCGAGGTTAAGCGCCATGCCCTGCACGCCGTTCGAGAATTCGACCATCTCGCCGGCCTGGACGTTGTCGAGGCCGAAGATGCGCGCGATGCCGTCGCCGACGCTCAGCACCTGGCCGGTCTCGCTGACCTGGGCCTCGGTGCCGAAATTGGCGATCTGATCCTTGATGATCTTCGAGATTTCTGCGGCGCGGATATCCATGGTCAGCCTTTCATCGCCTGCGCGAGCGTGTTCAAACGGGTGCGGATCGACGAATCGATCATCTGGCTGCCGACGCGGACAACAAGTCCGCCCAGCAGCGATGGGTCGACGTTGAGGTCGACGGAAACTTCACGGCCGACCCGCTGGCGGAGCTGATGCTTCAGCTCGATCACCTGCTCTTCGGACAGCGGATGCGCGGAGGTCACTTCGGCTGCGATCTCGCCGCGATGCTGCGCAGCAAGCGTGCGATACGCCTTGATGATCTTGGCCAGCGCGCCGAGCCGGTGGTTCTCGGCCAGCACGCCCAGGAAATTCTTCGTGGTCGCATCGACGCCGAGTTCGTCGGCGACGGCGGAGATCGCCTTCACCGCCGCGCCGCGCGATACCATCGGGCTCGTCGTGAGGTCGCGGAGCGTGTCGGACTGCGCCAGCGCGTCGCGCACGGTCGACAGACTCTGCTCGACCGCGTCGATCGTCTTGGCGTCACGCGCCAGTTCGAACAGGGCGAGCGCATAACGCCCACCTAAGCTCGCCTGGATAGCGCCGCCGCCGTTACCGGGAAGTGTCTCCACGGACCTGTCAATCCTCGTCTGAAACCGAATGTCGCCGTCCCACAAGGGAAGAGGGCGCGAAAGCACCTCTACCGGGACGCGGCGCGGGTAGCATCGGGTTCCACCATTGGCAAGCCGGGCGGGCGGCCGAGACGACTGGTTTGTGACTGTTTTGTCATCGGCAGATGGTTGGAAGGCCCCACCTCGCCCTCTTCATCATACCCGCGCAGGCGGGGATCCATATCCTCCGGACCCAGCGTATTCATCGCAGGGCCTGCCACTATGGGCTCCCGCCTCCGCGGGAATGACGATAATGGCCCGAACAGGATCACACGACAAGGAATCGGAATGACCGGCACGATGGAAACGATGACCATGTCCGACGGCGCGACGATCGCGGTCTATCATGCGCAGCCGACGGGAGACCGTCGCGGCGGTCTCGTCCTCGTGCAAGAGATCTTCGGCGTCACCGACCATATCCGCGATCTGTGCGACGACTATGCGGCCGATGGCTATGAAGTGCTGGCACCCGCCCTGTTCGACCGCGAGCATCCGGGCTTCGAGGCGGACTATTCGGGTGACGGCCTCGCCCGCGGGATCGAGCTTGCGCGGCAGCTCCATCCGTTCGAACTGTCGCTGACCGACGTTCAGACCTGCATCGACTCGCTCGCCCCCGCCGGGCCCGTGTTCGTCGTCGGCTATTGCTATGGGGGGTCGGTCGCGTGGTTCGCCGCTACCCGCCTCACCGGCGTGGCCGCCGCGAGCGGCTATTATGGCAGCATGATCCCGGCGGCGGCCGACGAAGAGCCCAAGGTCCCCGTCATCCTCCATTTCGGCCGCCGCGATCACGGCATTCCGATGGAGGGCGTCGAGCAGGTGATCGCCAAGGACTGGCCGAACGCGACGGTCCATGTCTACGAGGCGGGCCACGGCTTCAACTCGGATCGCCGCAAGGATTATCACGAGCCGAGCGCCGATCTTGCGAAGGCACGCACGCTTGCGCTGTTCCACGCGAACGGCGGCTGAGAAGCGCGGGCGTCTGCTCCCCGGTTTGACCGCAAGCCGCGGGATGCAGCGCCCTGACCGACGCGCTACACCCTGTCCATGACACACACCGCCCCAGATCCGGACACCGCCTGGACCGCCTTTGCCAACCGGGACCGGGCGTGGGACGGTCGGTTCATCGTCGCGGTGAAGACCACCGGTATCTATTGCAAGCCGAGCTGTCCGGCTCGCCATCCCAGACGCGAGAATGTCGTCTTCCATGATGACCCGGCCAGCGCCCGAGCGGCCGGGTTCCGGGCCTGCCTTCGCTGTACCCCGGACACGGTGGGGCGCGACCGGATCGCGGTCGCCGCCGCCGTCGCGTTGCTCGAAGCCACGGACGACCGCCTTTCGCTCGACCGACTCGCGGCGCAGGCGGGCTATGCGCCGCATCATTTCCACCGACTGTTCAAGCGCGCGACCGGGGTCACGCCAGCCGCCTACGCCCGCGGCCTGCGCAGCGCACGCGCCGCCGACGCGCTGACCCGGGAGGCCCACGTCGCAGCCGCGATCTACGATGCGGGCTATGCCGCTCCGAGTCGCTTCTATGCCGGCGCCGCGTCGCGCATGGGGATGCCGCCAAGTGTCTGGGCGCGCGGCGGCGACGGGGTCCGGATCCGCTGGACGGTCGTCGCGACCAGCCTCGGGCCGCTGCTGATCGCCGCGACCGATACGGGGCTGTGCCGCGTGGCGTTCGACGAGGACGCGGCCGCCCTCGTCGAACGCTTTCCCCGCGCGATCGTCACGCCCGGCGATACGGCACTCGCCGATCTCGCGGCGCGCGTCGTCGCCAGCGTCGAATCACCCGAGCGCCAGCACGACCTCCCGCTCGACGTCCGCGGTACCGCGTTCCAGGAGGCGGTCTGGCAGGCACTCGCCCGCATCCCCGCGGGTGAGACGCGCACCTATACGCAACTCGCCGCTGCCGCCGGCACCCCGGCCGCGGTCCGTGCGGTGGGCAGTGCGTGCGGTGCCAATCCGATCGCCATCCTCATCCCCTGCCACCGCGCGCTTCGCACCGACGGGACACTCGGCGGCTACGCCTATGGCCTCGACCGCAAACGCGCGCTGCTGGCGAAAGAGGCGCCGCGCGAACCCGCCCTGTCGCCAGCACATTCGGGCGATCCCCGACCGTCGACATCGTGACGACGGTCGTGGCCCGCGCCCTCGCCGCTAATTCGCCGGTGTCGGCCCAGACGGCGTCGCCGCCACCGTCTCCCCCCGTGCCTTCGCAAGCGCGAGCATCGCCGCGGGCCCCGTCACGCCGGTATCGAGGATCGTGATCAGCCGCGCCGCCGGGTTGTCTGCCGACTGGTGCGGGTCATAGGCGAGCGGGCGCAGTGCGCGTCGGGCAGCATCGGTCTGACCATCCAGGATCGCCTGCGCCGCGACCTTGAAGCGCAGCGCCGGGTCCTGCGGCACCAGCTCGAGCGCGCGACCGATCCCCAGGATCGCAGCCGCGCTGGGAGCCTCGCCCGCCGCGGCGAAGCTGTCATAATAGAGCGACAGCGCCTCGGCATCGTCGGGCGCCTGGCGATTGGCCGTGACGATCCAGCGCCGCGCCGCACCCCATGCTGAAGCGTCGCGCGGTGTCGCCGCATCGGCGCGCCGCATCATCACCTGCGCCTTGTACAGCATCGCCTGGCGCGACGTCGGATCGGCGGCGAGCGCACGATCGGCAGCAGCCAGTGCCGCATCGTCCTGCCCCGCATCATACGCCATCTCGGCAAGCCAGCCCTGCGCGAGCGCATCGTCGGGATAGGCCGCCGCGATCCGGGCGGCGCGCGCGAAGATCGGTGTAGCGGTGGCACGGTTGACGCCGCGCTCTGACTGCATCCGCAGCTCGACCATTGCAGCGGCGCCCGGCGACAACGGCGTCACGGCCACCGGCGCGACGGGCAGCTTATCATACGCGATCCGCAGCCCCGGGATGCGCGACTGGCGCAGATACGCATCGAGCGCCTTGTCGAGCGCGCGCAAGTCGCCGAACGCCGCAGTGGCCGCAGCAACGCTCGGCGTTCCCGCGTTCAGCGCGGTCAGATACTGCTGGAACTGCCGGCCGCGCGCCGCATCGAACATGAGATAGTGCGTCAGCAACCAGCCGCGCCCGTACATCACCCCGCGCTGCTCGTCGGTCAGCTTCTGCCCGGTCGCGAACAAGGTCGCCGCAGGCACCGGCTTCGCCGCGAGCAGGCTGTACGCCCGGTGCTGCGCCGCGCCGCCGAGCTGGACATACTCCTTCTCGAATGCGGCGGTCGAGACGAACTCTGCATAGCCCTCGGAAAACCACGCCGGATAGGCGGCGGCGTAATTGCCCAGCAGGAAGTGATGCGCATATTCGTGGAACAGGACGATCTGCGGAATCCCGCCGCCGCGCGTCGAACGGCTGCCGTCCCCGCCCTCGTCGATCCGCGGGGTGAAGGCGACCGACCCGCTCGCGCGCGGAAGGTAGAATCCGGCGATGCCGCGATCGCCGGACAATCGGCGGATCGCCGCGACGTCGTTCGCGACATAGACGGTGACGCGGTTCGCGCCCTTCGCGCCGGTGCCCTCCGGCGTACGATGGAGATGCCGGATCGCCCCGTCGAACTGCTCGAGCCGCGTCGCCATCGTCGTGAGCGCGGCGGGCGGCATGTCGGCATAGATCTCAAAATGATCGGAGGTCGCGCGCGCCCATTTCGCCGCTGCCGGCGTCCAGGCGCCGACCAGTCCCGCCATGATCGTGACGCTCCACGCCACCCCATGCCTAACTCTGTGCATTACCCGCATCGCCATCCCCCTCAACACCGCCATCCTGCCATGCGGATCGACGCGTGCCGAGGGAGTAAACGAGATTCAATCAGTCTGCCGACGTGCAGGAATAGACGAGCTTCTCATTGGGCAGCGGCGGCAGCGTGGCCCGGACCGCGGACTGCTGGCCGACCAGCCGCGTGATCGCCGCCGGATCGGTCGTGCACTGCCCCGGCGTCTCACCACGCGCCGCCCGCGCCGCGGTCATCCCCGCCGCCGACATCAGATAGCGCGTATTGGCATAGGTCCGCGTCGCCGGGTCGAACGACAGCAGCGACACCGTCTGTTCGGCCTCGGGCACCAGCACGCGCTCCCACCGGCCATTGCCCGCGACATATTGGGTCTTGCCGTTGACGCAGCCGCCCGCGCCCCAGCTGAGCGGCACGTCTTCACTCGACGAGATCGTGATCCGGCTCCGCTCGGGGATCAGCCGGCACGTTAGCCGGCCGAGCGCCTTGTCCTCGACCACCGGCCCCGATCGCGCAGCCGACGCCGTGGGCAGGTCGACCGCGCCCGACGGCCTGGCCACGAACACGACGACCGCCGCGACCACCGCGACGCCACCGCCCGCGACCGTCCAGATCGCCGCACGCCGCCGGCCGCGCGATTCGAGCAGCCCCGCTGCACCGATCCCGAGCGCGCCTGCGACCAGCAGCAGCCCCGCGATCGCCATGACGTTCTCGCGCCGGCGCTCCGCCTCGATCCGCGCCTGTTCCAGCGCGCGTTCACGCGACAGCGCCGCCTGCGTAGCCACATCGCGCCGCGCGGCAGCCGCATCGGCCGCAGCGCGCACGTCTGCGTCGCCGTCCTGCCGCAACCGCTCCTCGATCGAGGTGCACGGCGTTCCGACCGCGCTATAGGACTGCTTCGCCTCGCGCAGGAACGCGGCGAGTTCGGTATCCGCAATCGCGAAACCGAACGTCGAATCGCCCTCCTCGCCGCGGGTGATCGCGGAATTGACGCCGATCACCCGCCCGCACCGGTCGAGCAGCGGTCCGCCCGAATTGCCGCGCGCGATATTGGCGGTGTGCAACAGCACCTCGACATCGCTCAGACTGCGCCGGCCCGAGAACACGCCCTCCGACCGCACCGGGCTGGTCGGCCGGATATAGTCCGCGGCCGAGCGCGCGGTGGCGAGGTCGACATTGCCGGGAAAGCCCAGCGACACCACCGCCCCGCCCTCATCGATCGGTCCCGTATACAGCGCGGTCTGCGGCAGGCGCGCGCCGGTGAACTCGATCAGCGCCAGATCGCGCTGCACGTCATAGGCGATCACCTTGCCCTGATAGGATTTGTCCCCCTCGGTCGGCACGACGCCGACGACGACATTGTCGGGATAGCGTTCCGCCAGCTCGACGACATGCGCGTTGGTGACGATCCGGTTGGGCGCGACCGCGAAGCCGCTGCCATGACCGAAGCCGACGACCTGATCGTCGACCACCGCGATCGTCACGACACGCACGACCCCTCGCCCGGTCGCGCTGATGTCGTCGGCGCTGGCGGGGGCGGTGATGCCGATGAGCGCGGCGAGCGGAAGGACGAGCAGGGATAGCAGGCGGATCAGCATTCGCCCCCCTTATCCGCCCGCGCGCCGCGGCAGAACCCGTTTCAGGACCGCACCGGGTCGCCGATCGATTGGTTAGCGAATTGGCAAGGCTTCGCCGGTAACCCCGGCATTAACGATCGAGGGACTGGTGCATGAGCGCGTTCGGACGACGCAGTGGGATGAGTGGCGGAACGGCAGCGCGGCCCGCGTTCGGAGTCGCGCGACCGATGCAGGGCGGTGGCCCCGCCCCGCGACCCGATCCCGAGGGCGGCGCGCAATTCCCTGCGCTCGACACCCTCCTGCCGATGCCCGGCGAGACCGAGGGCGGCGTGCCGATCGGTCAGGTCGACGCGATGCAGCGACTCGCCGATCGCCAAGCCGCGTCGGGCGATGCGGGCGCGAGCAAGGTCGAGGGCTTCGAACAGTCGATCCACAAGATCAAGGAACAGGTGCTCCCCCGCCTGCTTGAACGCGTCGATCCCGAGGCCGCGGCGACGCTCGGCAAGGACGAGCTGGCGGAGGAATTCCGCCCGATCATCGGCGAGGTGCTCGCCGAGCTAAAGCTGACGCTCAACCGCCGCGAACAGTTCGCGCTGGAAAAGGTGCTGGTCGACGAGCTGCTCGGGCTCGGGCCGTTGGAAGAGCTGCTGGCGGATCCGAACATCACCGACATCATGGTGAACGGCCCCGAACAGACCTATGTCGAGCGCAAGGGCAAGCTCGAGCTCGCGCCGATCCAGTTCCGCGACGAGGAACATCTGTTTCAGATCGCGCAGCGGATCGTGAACTCGGTCGGCCGCCGCGTCGACCAGACCACGCCGCTCGCCGACGCCCGCCTCAAGGACGGCAGCCGCGTCAACGTGATCGTGCCGCCGCTGAGCTTGCGCGGCACCGCGATCTCAATTCGTAAATTCTCGGCTAAGCCGATCACGCTCGACATGATGGCCGGGTTCGGCAGCATGAGCCCCAAGATGGCGACCGCGCTCAAGATCGCCGGTGCATCGCGCTTCAACGTCGTCATCTCGGGCGGTACCGGCTCGGGCAAGACGACGATGCTCAACGCGCTGTCGAAGATGATCGACCCGGGCGAGCGCGTGCTGACGATCGAGGACGCTGCCGAGCTTCGCCTGCAACAGCCACATTGGCTGCCGCTCGAGACGCGCCCAGCCAATCTCGAGGGTCAGGGTGAAATCTCAATCCGCGATCTCGTCAAGAACGCGCTGCGTATGCGCCCCGACCGGATCATCCTGGGCGAAATCCGTGGCTCCGAGTGTTTCGACATGCTCGCGGCGATGAACACCGGTCACGACGGCTCGATGTGTACGCTCCACGCCAACTCCCCGCGCGAGGCGCTCGCGCGCATGGAGAACATGGTGATGATGTCGGACATCAAGGTGCCCAAGGAGGCGATCTCGCGTCAGATCGCCGATTCGGTCGAGCTGATCATCCAGGTGAAGCGCCTGCGCGACGGCTCGCGCCGCGTCACCAACATCACCGAAGTCATCGGCATGGAGGGCCCCGTGATCGTCACGCAGGAGCTGTTCAAGTTCGAATATCTCGACGAGAGCGCGGACGGCAAGATCCTCGGCGAATACCGCTCGATGGGCCTGCGCCCCTACACGCTCGACAAGGCCAAGCAGTTCGGCTTCGACCAGGCCTATCTGGAGGCGTGCCTCTGACCCCCGTCGACTGCACTAACGGCAGGTGGTCGAGACCGTGCTAAAACTTCCTATTCTGCTCACGCCTATTTGCGGACATTCGGATCAAATCTATCATCTCTGGTATGGTACGAACCAAAAGATGCGTTGCCGCGATCGCCACGGCTTGGTTGTTCCTATCAAGCGTGCCCTCGGACGCCCGACTTCCAAATTTTGACCAAAGATCGGTGCCGCCTGCGCCCCCGGCTGAATACGACCCTATATCCGGTCCGTTTTTGGCTCGAATAGGCCGGAAAGGCGAGCTCGATGATCCGGGGGTGATTGCCAATGCTACAGCGTCTTGGGACGGACCGAATTTATCTGCCTTTGTATTATGCTTTCAACCGGGAGCCGATCGTGACGGCTGGCAGGTTGCGTTTGAGGCCCTTCACAACGTTTCGGTTGAGCTCAAAATGCAGGGCGCGGTGACAGTCGTTATAGACGGGAAGCGGATATGTGATGCGGCTCCTTCGCCCTCAATGGGAAGCAAGCCACACGTTGAAATCAAAGGCGTAATTCGCGGTTAGTGCCGTAGGCGTCATTTCCGCGTCCCTTTCCGCCCCGGACATTCCTGATGAAAAAATCAAAAGTTCTGCATTCAAACAGCAATGGTAAGTGAGCGAGTGACACCCTCTAGCGCACGAGCCTACGCGTGTTAGGCTACTGCGATGCTTGTTCGCGCTATACTGATAATCGTTGCCAGGCTGATCGGGGCCTCTGCGACCGCACAAACCTCCGATTCCACCACCGCGATCATGCCAAAGCCGGTGTGCTCGGGTCACCTTGGGGAATCTGTTGCGATCAACGCCGCTCCCCTAACAGTCGAGATGCTGGGGGGCAGCTATCGGGCACATCCCGGCTGGCCACATCCCGGTGAGGCACGCGTGGATCAGCTTCGCTATAGCTCGGCGGTGATGCTGCGCTCGGATGACCCACGCTTCACCGACTTTGACCTCTCTCCTGGCCCAGTGCACTCGCGAACATCGGGATGCTGGTTTTCATGGACCAGCATCCAAGGGAAGAGCGGTATTGCAGGCATTTCCAACGCTGGCATCGGAAGGAGCGGTTATGTGGATGGTTTTGTCCCGGCGCGGCCTGCCGTGACCCCCGATATCGTTGGATACAGTTTCGTCGCAGCCGATGACAACGTTCATAGGGACAGCTACACTTGGATTGGGGTATGGAACGCCGAAGGCTTGGCAGAGCGGTCGCGGGTCGTCGCCTTCGACGGCAAACGGTTCCTTATCCTTGCAACATTGCCCGTCCGGTTAGGAGCTATTTCAAAACTGTCCGACCTTCATTCTCAAGCCTATTTTTTAACGCTGATCGGTGAAGGCAAGCTTGGTCAAAAAGTAGCTTGGATAAGACTAGTCTGGCCCTAACGCGTCGATATACGGGTGCCGCTAACGATCCTAAGCCTACCCCCCCACGTAAACGATCAAAGATTTCGCATCAGCCAAGGAATGGCAGGAAACGTAGGCGCTCACCGATGCAAAAAGTTGATGCATTGGCGGGCTCGTTCGGCGGTGGGTCTCCCACAACGCAGCCGCGAAAGCCGTGAGTCCGCTTTCCTTCCCTTCAAATCCATCTGCCCCACCGTCCGCGTGCCTAGCTTGTAAGGCCCCGCCAACGCGCTAGGGACGATTCACATGCGTTTGCTTATTCTCGCCATCGTCCCGCTGTTGGCGGTCCTGAGCATCGCGACGCGGCAGCCGGCAACGCAGGCCGTGGCCGCGCCCATCCAGGTGAGCTCTACCCCAAGCACCTCGCCCGCCGACCGCGATCAGGGCGTCGCCCGTCTTGCCGCCGATACCGAAACACGCTGGGTGTCGTTCGACCTGACGCCGGGCAACCAGATCCGGTTCGCGATGCAGATCGACGGGCGCAGCATCACCGCGATCCTCGATACGGGGGTCAGTTATACGTTGCTCGCCGACACCTCCCCCGCGGTCGTCCGCCGCGCGCTGAAGCCCGGCGGGCGGGCGAGCGCGATCGGCGGGTCGGTTGCGCTGCGCTGGATGCCGACGCGGTCGATCACGCTCGGCGGTCTGACGCGCAGCGGCGGCGGCGTCAGTGTTGCCGCCCTCCCCGCGCTCGCGACCGGCAGCGCGACCGCGGTCGACCTGCTGGTCGGGCGCGACCTACTCGCCGCGCACGCGCTCGACATCGATTATGCCGCGCGCCGCTTCCGGCTGATCCCGACCGGGCGGCTGCCCTTTGCGGGCGAGACCGCGCCGCTGACGATCTCGTCCGATCGGCGCGTCTATGAAAGCGCGATCCGCATCGGCACGCACGCGCTGGCGCCGATCGTCGTCGATACCGGCGACGGATCGGCGATCACCGTGACCGCGGCGGGCTGGCGCCGTGCCGCGCCGCCGGGGCTGCCGACCACCACCGCGATCGCCTATGGGCTCGGCGGCTCGGTCGTCAGCGGCCTCGCGATCGCCCCCGAGATCCGGGTCGGTACGCTCGTCGCGCGAGACACCGAGGTGCGGATCGAGCCCGAGGCGGGCTTTTCACAGTCGATCGGCGCCGCCGGGCGGCTCGGCTCGGGGTTTCTCCAACATTATCGCGTGCTGCTCGACCCGAGCGCGGCGCGGATGGTCCTGCGCCGCGGCGACGTCGCCGATCCCCGCCCCATCCGATCGACCAGCGGCCTGCTGATGGGGGTCGAAAGCAACCGGCTGAAGGTCCTGCACGTGATGCGCGGCGGCCCGGCCGAGGCGACCGGGTGGCAGGTCGGCGACCTGATCTGTTCGATCGACGGCCAGCCCATTCCCCGCGACTATCCAGCCAGCCCGCTGGCGAACTGGACTATCCGCCCGCCCGGCAGCGTCGTCCGACTCGGGCTGTGCGACGGGACGACGCGCACGCTAACGCTCAGGACTTTCTACTGATGACATCGTCCACGACTGCATCGTCCGGATCCCGCTGGACGCCTGCGCTGATCCTGCTGCTGATCGCGCTGGCGATCCGCGCCTGGGATTTCGGCAATCCGGTGATTGCCGTCGACGAGCAATATTATCTGCTAGTCGGCGACCGGATGCTGCACGGCGCGATCCCCTTTGTCGACATCTGGGATCGCAAGCCGATCGGGCTGTTCCTGCTGTTCGCGGCGATCCGGCTACTCCCCGGCGACGGGATCCTCGCCTATCAGCTCGTCGCGACCGGCTGCGCCTGGCTGACTGCGGTCCTCGTTCATCACGGCGCGATGCGGATCGGCGCGACGCGGCGTGGTGCGCTGGCGGCAGGAGCGACCTATCTGGCCGGGCTGTCGCTGCTCAGCGGCGGCGGCGGGCAGGCACCGGTCTTCTACAATCTGCCGATCGCCATCGCCGCGCTGCTGACCTTCCGCCTGCCCGCACTCGCGGCGGCGAACGACCGCCGCGCGATCGTGCGTGGCGGCGCGCTGGCCTGCCTGCTCGCCGGGATCGCGATCCAGATGAAATACACGCCCGCCTTCGAGGGCGCGTTCTTCGGGCTGGCGCATCTCTGGTTCCACCGCCGCACCGGCGCGCCGGTCTCAGCGACGCTGGGCGCGGCGCTGCTGTGGATCGCCGTCGGGCTCGCGCCGTCGCTCGCCGCGCTTGGCTGGTACACCGCGCACGACCTGTTCGCGACCTTCTGGTTCGCCAACGTCACCTCGATCTTCCTGCGCCCCGGCTATCCGCTCGCGCAGGTGGTGACGCGACTGCTCGGCATCCTCGTCCAGCTGCTGCCGCTGATCGCCGCCGCCGCGATCACCTGGCATCGCCGCGCGCATCTCGGGATCGACCGTGCGGTCGCGCGGCTCGGCTTTGGCTGGCTGATCGCGGCGTCGCTCGGCTTCCTCGCGATCGGTACCTTCTTCGATCATTACGGCCTGCCGCTGGTTGCTCCGCTGGCGATCGCCGCCGCGCCCGCGCTGTCACGCCATGCGAAGCTGCTAGCGATCGCGCTGATCGTCCCCTTTACGATCCTTGCGGTCGAACGCGTCGTCCGGCGCGACGACGCCGCCGGCGCCTATGCGCTGGCCCGCATCGTCCAGGCGAACAGCGGCGACGAATGCCCCTATGTGTTCCGCGGCGACACCGTCACCTATCTGCTCGCGCGGACCTGTGTGCCGACGCCCTACGCCTTTCCCAACCTGCTCAGCCTGTCGACCGAGCAAGGCGCGACCGGGATCGACGAGGCGGCCGAGGTCCGCCGCATCCTCGCCAACCGTCCGCCGGTGATCGTCACCTCGACGCGCCGCCTGTCGATCTGGAACGTCGGCAGCCTGCGCGCGCTGAAGGCGACGCTCGCGAGCGACTATCGCCTCGTCTTCACCACCCGCCGGCTGAAGGATCGCAGCGCCGTCTATCTGCGCAACGACCGCATGTTCGTCGCCCCCGGTCAGCGCGCCCCGTCGAGTCCGGTGCCCACCGCCGCCGACGGCAGGTAACGCGGCGCGGTCCGCGCGTTGGCCCGCTGTTCATAGGCATAGCCCGCGTTCAGCACGGTGCCGTCGCCGTAGCGCGTCGCGATGAACGACAGCCCGACCGGCAGCCCGCGGACAAGCCCCATCGGCACGGTCAGGTTGGGATAGCCGGCGACCGCGGGCAGTTCGCTCGCGCTCGGTCCGCCATATTGGTCGCCGTACACCGGCTCGCTGAGCCAGGCGGGACCATAGGTCGGCTCGACGAGCACCGTCGCCCGCGCGGTCGTCAGCATCGCGTCGATCCCCTCTGCGCCCGCCAGCCGCAGCGATTTCGCACGGGCCGCCTTGTACGCCGGGTCGTCGAGCCCCTTGGTCTTGGCCGCCGCCTCGAACGTCTCCTGCGCGAAGAACGGCATCTCCGCTGCTTCATTGGCGCGATTGAACGCGATCACCTGGTCGAGCGTCCGGGTCCGCACCGCCGCCGGGGTGGTCGCCAGATAGGTGTCGAGATCGGCCTTCAGCTCGGTCTGGAGTACCAGCAGCTCCGCCTCGCCGATCCCGTCGAGCTTGGGCTGCTTGACCTCGACGAGCACCGCGCCCGCGGCCTTTAGAATGCCCAGCGCGACTTCGTACCGCGCCGCGACGTCCGCGGTCATCTCGGGCCGGACGACCCCGATCCGCAACCCCGACAGCGCGCTCGTCGACAAGGCGGCGGCATAGTCGCGCTTGTACGCGCCTGCCCCCGCGGTCGCCGCATCCGCCGGGTCCGCCGCGATCATCGCCGAGAACATCGTCGCCACGTCGCGCACGCTGCGCGCCATCGGCCCTGGCGTGTCCTGGCTATGGCTGATCGGCACGACATGCGTGCGGCTGACCAGCCCGATCGTCGGCTTCAGCCCGACCAGCCCGTTGATCGATGACGGGCACACGACCGAGCCATCGGTTTCGGTGCCGATCGCGGCCGCAGCAAAGCTCGCCGCGATCGCCGCGCCCGACCCGCTCGACGATCCGCATGCGGTCCGATCGAGCGCATAGGGATTGCGGACCAGCCCACCGACCGCGCTCCACCCGCTCATCGACCGGGTCGAGCGGATGTTCGCCCATTCGCTGAGGTTGGTCTTGCCGAGGATCACCGCCCCCGCCGCGCGCAGCTGCGCGACCACGGGCGCGTCGCGGCGCGTCATATTGTCCTTGAGCGCCAGGCTGCCCGCGGTGGTCGGCATCGCGTCGGCGGTCTCGACATTGTCCTTGATCAGCACCGGCACGCCGTGCAGCGGCCCGCGCACCCGCCCTGCCCGACGCTCCGCGTCGAGCGCCTTGGCCTGGGCCAGCGCATCGGGATTGAGCGCGATCACGCTGCGCAGCGTCGGCCCCTTGCGGTCCATTGCCGCGATCCGCGCGAGATACGCCCGGACCAGATCGACGCTGCTCGCCGTCCCCGCCGTCATGCTCGCCTGAAGCTGATCGATCGAGCGTTCCTCGACCGCGACGGTCTTTGCCACCGCCGCCAATGGCATGGCGGCGGTGGCGAGCAGGATCCCCGTGATAATCTGGCGCATTTTCAGTCCCCCTTTGGCCTGGACGCTATCGGGGATCGGGCGGCGCGCCAAGCGCCCTGGCGGGTCAGCCGACGAAGGCGCGCTCGATCACGAACGTACCGGGCTTGGAATTCGCGCCCTCCTCGAAGCCCTGCGCCTCGAGCATCACCGCGAACTCCTTGATCATCTCGGTCGATCCACACATCATTGCGCGATCGGTCTCGGGGTTCAGCTTCTGGTCGCCGCGCACCGGATGGCCGAACAGCGACGCGTCCTCGATCAGCGCACCGATCCGC
Source organism: Sphingomonas sp. STIS6.2 (assembly GCF_000732685.2). Lineage (NCBI taxonomy): Bacteria > Pseudomonadati > Pseudomonadota > Alphaproteobacteria > Sphingomonadales > Sphingomonadaceae > Sphingomonas > Sphingomonas sp. STIS6.2. The sequence continues at coordinate 60,928 of NZ_JPDP02000160.1, read as the reverse complement.
CGCGTGGTGCGGAACGGCTCGCGCGTGACGGTCGGGATGTAGTGGAACTGCGTAGCCGCCTCCTCGGCGATTAGCGGATCCTCGGCGAGCAAGGCGACCATCTCGTCGTGATAGGCAAGGTCGCTGACGCGGCGCACGCTGTGCACGACGATCACCTGCTCATAGGCCGAATAGACATCGGGATCGCGCATCAGGCTGAGGAACGGGGCAAGGCCGGTGCCCGTCGAGAACATGAACAGCCGCTTGCCCGGGAGCAGCGCGTCGAGCACCAAAGTGCCCGTCGGCTTCTTGCCCAGATACACCTCGTCGCCCGGCTGGATCAGCTGGAGCTTCGAGGTCAGCGGACCGTCCTCGACCTTGATCGACAGGAATTCGAGCTCTTCCGAATAATGCGGGCTCGCGATCGAATAGGCGCGCATGATCGGCTTGCCGCCCTCTTGCGGAAGGCCGATCATCACGAATTCGCCCGAGCGGAAGCGGAAGGTCGACGGGCGCTCGATCGCGAAACTGAACAGATGCTCGTTCCAGTGGCGCACCCACAGAACCTTGGCGTTGAGGAACGCGGGGGTCTCCGGGATGAGCACGGGCGCGCGGGTTTCGAGGGTTTCGGCGGTCATGCGTCTATTCCTTGGCCGCGCGGAGTCGCGCCGGCGGGTCGATGGCTTGCGAAACGGTCGCATTATGGATGCGCGTGCAGTGGGTCAACATTAGCAAAGCTTGGGGCCGCACAATGGCCGCCGCATTAGAACGTCCGTCATTCCCGCGCAGGCGGGAGCCCATACCGGCAGCGCTCTCCCTTAAAATGCTGACGGCGTAGGCTATGGATCCCCGCCTTCGCGGGGATGACGGGTGGTTTGCGGATTGACGAATGCCGGCAATGGCGGCGTTGTCGTCGTGCCACCTGTTCCCCATATTCCCCCTCGATGGCCATCCAGATCCGCACCAGCCTCGCCGAACCCGAAACCGGCGACACCTTCGTCCCGCACCGCCCGACCGCGCGCCCTGCAAAGGTCGAGGGTGGCAAGCGGTTCAAGCTCGTCAGCGACTATGCGCCTGCGGGCGACCAGCCGACCGCGATCGCCGAACTCGTCTCGGCGATCGGCGAGGGCGAGAAGGATCAGGTGCTGCTGGGCGTCACCGGATCGGGCAAGACCTTCACGATGGCGAGTGTGATCGAACGCGTGCAGCGGCCTGCGCTGATCCTCGCGCCGAACAAGATCCTCGCGGCGCAGCTCTACGGCGAGATGAAGTCGTTCTTTCCCGACAACGCGGTCGAATATTTCGTCAGCTATTACGATTATTACCAGCCCGAGGCATATGTCGCGCGGTCGGACACGTATATTGAGAAGGAGTCCTCGACCAACGAGTCGATCGATCGGATGCGGCATTCGGCGACGCGCGCGTTGCTCGAACGCGACGACGTGATCATCGTCGCGTCGGTCTCGTGCCTGTACGGCATCGGCTCGGTCGAAACCTATTCGGCGATGATCTTCGACCTGAAAAAGGGCACGACGGTCGACCAGCGCGAGATCGTGCGCAAGCTCGTCGCGCTCCAGTACAAGCGCAACGACGCGGCGTTCCAGCGCGGCAATTTCCGCGTGAAGGGCGACACGCTCGAGATCTTCCCGTCGCATTACGAGGACAGCGCGTGGCGCATCTCGTTCTTCGGCGACGATATCGAGGAGATTACCGAGTTCGACCCGCTGACCGGCAAGAAGGTCGCGTCGCTCAACTCGGTGCGCGTCTATGCGAACTCGCATTACGTGACGCCCGGCCCGACGCTGAAACAGGCGGGCGAGGCGATCAAGCACGAGCTGGCCGAACGGCTGAAGGAACTGGTGCTCGAGGGCAAGTTGCTCGAGGCGCAGCGGCTGGAGCAGCGCACAAACTTTGATCTGGAGATGATCGCGGCGACCGGGTCTTGCGCGGGGATCGAGAATTACTCACGCTTCCTCACTGGCCGCATGCCGGGCGAGCCGCCACCCACCTTGTTCGAATATCTGCCCGACAATGCGCTGCTGTTCGTCGACGAGAGCCATGTCACGATCGGCCAGATCAACGGCATGTCGCGCGGCGATCACCGTCGCAAGCTGACGCTTGCCGAATATGGCTTCCGCCTTCCCTCAGCGATCGACAACCGGCCGCTGCGCTTCAACGAGTGGGACGCGATGCGCCCGCCGACGACCTATGTCTCGGCGACTCCGGGCAGCTGGGAGATGGAGCAGACCGGCGGCGTGTTCGCCGAGCAGGTCATCCGCCCGACCGGGCTGATCGATCCGCCCGTCGAGATCAAGCCGGTCGAGGAGCAGGTGCAGGACCTGATCGTCGAGGTCGGGAAGACCACCGCGCTCGGCTATCGCACGCTCGTCACGACGCTGACCAAGCGGATGGCGGAGGATCTTACCGAATATATGCACGAGGCGGGGATCAAGGTCCGCTACATGCACAGCGACGTCGAGACGCTCGAGCGTATCGAGCTGATCCGGGACCTACGGCTCGGCGTGTACGACGTGCTGATCGGCATCAACCTGCTGCGCGAGGGGCTGGACATCCCCGAATGCGGGCTGGTCGCGATCCTTGATGCCGACAAGGAGGGGTTCCTGCGCTCCGAAACCTCGCTGATCCAGACGATTGGTCGTGCGGCGCGTAACGTCGACGGCCGCGTGATCCTGTACGCCGACCGCGTCACGGGCTCTATGGAGCGCGCGATGAACGAGACCGCGCGGCGTCGCGAGAAGCAGGTTGCGTACAACACCGAACATGGCATCACGCCGACGACGATCCGCCGCAACATCGGCGACATCATCGCGCATGTCGCCAGCCAGGATCAGGTCACCGTCCCTATAGACGAGGACCGCCCGCACATGGTCGGACATAACCTGCGTGCGTATATCGAGGATCTGGAAAAACAGATGCGCAAGGCCGCGTCGGATCTGGAGTTCGAGACCGCCGGGCGGCTGCGAGACGAGATCCGGCAGCTGGAGAACGAGGAGCTTGGCCTGCCGGTGGACCAGCAGAAGGCGCCGGTCATGGGCCGTTCGAACGAGGGCAAGCCAGGCACGCGGAAAACGCGCTACGGGAAAAGCCAGAAGATGCGGATGGGTGGCTCGCGCTCTCGCTGAGCCGCCCATTCCCCTCTTCGTCACCCTGACGAAAGTCAGGGCCCAGAGCCGCGGATGCTGCGGTCAACAACTCTGGGTCCTGACTTTCGTCAGGATGACGGAGGGGTCGGCCCGCGCTCGCGTCAGCCGACGACCAGATCCTCGCTGCTCGACCCGTAATAGCTCGCCACCCGGTCGGCATAGGCCTGGTCGAAGACCGGCGCGTTGTTCGACCAGCTCGGGCCGCCTTCCAGCACGCGCTTGTCGATCGTCACCACATACAGGTCACGCACAGCGTCGAACTGGAGCAACGCGAACGGCAGCGGGTAGAAGCTCTTGCCCATGCCCAGGAACCCGCCAAGGCTCAGCACGGCATGCGTCGCGCGCCCGGTACCCTTGTGCACCATGAACGCATAGACCGTCCCGACCGCGTCGCCATCGCGGCTCTCGACCTTCATCGTCCCCGAAATATTTGCCTGCACGAGCAGCTGGGTTGGGGTCTGGGCAACGGTATCGGACATGGATCGTCTCCTGATTTACAGTGTTCCGTCGCTGAACCGGTAGCAGCGTGCGCCGGTTCCCACGCGACCGCGGTTGTCGCGCCTTGAGCGGTCGCCGGGCGTGCCGCATAGCGGGTCATGCGCGCCCACACCCCTATCGCCGCCGGCTGGCCTATCGCCGCCGGCCTCGCCATGCTGACGCTGATCGCCGGTTGCGTCGCGCCGCCCCGCGCCGAACCGCCGCCGCCGCCACCGCGCGTCGAAGCGCCCGCCCCCGCCCCACGCCCCGCCCCGCTCGCGGCCGACTGGCGCGACTGGCCCTATACGCCGGGAAGCTGGACCTATCGCCGCGATCCGCGCGGATCGGTGGCGAGTTTCGGAGCGCAGGCGGCGCTGCCCGCGCTGACACTCCAGTGCGATACCGGCACACGGCAAATCTATCTGTCGCGTACTGCGGCGGCCGCCACGCCGATGACGATCCGCACGTCGAGCGTCACGCGCGCGCTGTCAGTCCAGCCCGGCAGCACGCCCGGCACCGTGACGGCGACGCTGCCGGCCAGCGATCCGTTGCTCGAAGCGATGGGGTTCAGCCGCGGTCGGTTCGTGATCGACCAGCAGGGTCAGCCCGCTCTCGTCATCCCCTCATGGGCGGAGATCGAACGCGTGACCGAGGATTGTCGCGGGTAAGGGCGGGCATTTGCCCAGCGTGCCGCACAGCCTTTGAGGATTGCGCGAAATCTTCTGCAAAACAAGACTTGTATCAACAGAGCACCCGGCACACATTGCGGTTGCGGTCAGGCTTGGCCGCGTTTTTTCAACAAGCGAAAGGAGGTGATCCGATGTCTCATGGTTCAGCAGTGAGTTCGGTTCGGTTCGTTCGGGGGACGCGCTACTGATATCCGACGGCATGTGCGGGAGGTATCGCCCTCCAATCAACGCACATGGCACAGGATGAGGTGGTACGCATGGTCCTCCGGGCTGGAGCTCTCCGGCCGCTGACCATGTCAGGAGGTTGTCGGGTCGTCGTGAGACGCCCCGGCAACCTCTTTTCATTTCTGGGCTATTTGGTTTGGGAATGCGGGCGTGGCCCCGCATCGGCGAGATGAACTGCCCTCGCCCCACCGCCTCCGCCATCCTGACGAAAGTCAGGACCCAGAGCCACGCAGGTCGCCCCTAATTACCCTGGATCCTGACTTTCGTCAGGATAACGGGACGGGCGACGGCTAGCCGCCCTAGCCCGCGCGCCGCTTAGAGAAACGCCTTGGCCCGGTTGAGCACGAGGCTGCACATCTTCGTCTTCACCTGTCCGCCGAGATTGTCGAGCGACAGCCCCTGACCGTTCGGCGACTGAAGCTCCCCCGCCTGTCCCGCAGCAAAGCCGGGCGACGTCCGCACGCCCTGCCGCCCGGTCAACCGCTGCAGGATCGAATGCGCGCCTGCCGCCTGGCCCGTCGCGGGGGATTGCGTCCGGGTCTGGGGCGCCGTTTGCCGCCCCGTTAACGCGCCTAGTGCGCCGCCCTGACCGAGCAGGTTGTTCTTGAGGCAATAGCCTAACAGACCTGCCGCATTGCCCGCACCGATCGAACCAATGCCCGACGCGCCACCGCCAAGCAGGCCACCCAGTCCGCCGCCGAGCCCGCCAAGACTGTCACCCAGGCTACCGAGGCCCCCGCTGGACGTACGGGGCGCGGGCGCGGGTGCCTCGCTCTGGGCAACGGCGCTCGTCGTCATCAATGTTGCGACCGCGATCGCGACGACGGGGTTGGCGGGCTTGAACATACGAAACTCCTCTGGTTCGCAAGCTCAACGGAAGGGCCGCCCTCCCCGTTCCACGTCATCAGGACGAGCAGTCACGCCGGCGCGAGCAACCGCTCCCGTGCGATCTTCTCGCGCCAGACGAGCGGCGCCAGCTGGTGGACGTTCTCGCCCGCCGAATCGACCGCGACGGTCACCGGGAAATCGGCGACCTCGAATTCGTAGATCGCTTCCATACCCAGATCCTCGAAGCCGACGACCTTCGATCCCTTGATCGCGCGCGCAACCAGATAGGCCGCACCGCCGACCGCCATCAGATAGGCCGACTTGGCCTCGGCGATCGCCTTGGTCGCATCGCCGCCGCGCTCGGCCTTGCCGACCATCGCCAGCAGGCCCTGGTCGAGCATCATGCGCGTGAACTTGTCCATCCGCGTCGCGGTAGTGGGGCCCGCGGGCCCGACCACCTCGTCGCCGACCGGATCGACGGGTCCGACATAATAGATCACGCGGCCACGGAAATCGACAGGCAGCTCCTCGCCCTTGGCCAGCATGTCGGCGATCCGCTTGTGCGCGGCGTCACGCCCGGTGAGCATCTTGCCGTTCAGCAGCAGGCGGTCGCCATGCTTCCACGTCTGGACGACCTCGGGCGTCAGCGTGTCGAGATCGACGCGGATCGCGGCCTTGTCGGGCGTCCAGTTGACGTCGGGCCACTCCTCGAGCTTCGGCGCCTCCAGATACACCGGCCCCGACCCGTCGAGCACGAAATGCGCGTGGCGCGTGGCGGCGCAGTTCGGGATCATCGCGACGGGCTTCGACGCGGCATGCGTCGGCCAGTCGAAGATCTTGACGTCGAGGATGGTGGAGAGCCCGCCCAGCCCCTGCGCGCCGATGCCAAGCGCGTTGACCTTGTCGTAGATCTCGATCCGCAGCGCCTCGATGTCGTTCCTGGGGCCCCGCTCCTTCAGCTGCGCCATGTCGATCGCGCCCATCAGCGACTGCTTGGCGAGGATCATCGACTTTTCCGCGGTGCCGCCGATGCCGATGCCGAGCATCCCCGGCGGGCACCAGCCGGCGCCCATCTGCGGGATCATCTCGAGCACCCAGTCGACGATCGAGTCGGACGGGTTCATCATCTTGAACTTCGACTTGTTCTCGCTGCCGCCGCCCTTGGCCGCGACGTCGATCGAGACGGTGTTGCCGGGCACCATCTCGACATGCATCACGCTCGGCGTGTTGTCCTTGGTGTTGCGGCGCGTGAAGGCGGGATCGGCGAGGATCGAGGCGCGCAGCTTGTTCTCGGGGTTGAGATACGCCTTGCGCACGCCTTCATCGACGACCTCCTGCAAGGAGCGGGTCGAGTCGAGGCGGCAGTCCTGGCCCCATTTGACGAACACCGTGACGATGCCGGTATCCTGGCAGATCGGGCGATGGCCCTCGGCGCACATCCGGCTGTTGGTCAGGATCTGCGCGATCGCATCCTTGGCGGCGGGGCTCTGCTCGGCCTCGTACGCGACGCCCAGCGCACGGATGTAATCCATCGGGTGGTAGTAGCTGATGAACTGGAGCGCGTCGGCGACGCTTTCGATCAGGTCGGCTTCGGTGATGACGGTCATGCAGCGCCTTTACGGATACGGGTTTGCAGGCGTCTTAGCGGCGATCGGGTGATTTATGAAGATAGGGTCGGCCGGGCGATCGCCGCGCGACCCGCCACGACGTCCGCGCTTGCACGAGGTCCGACGTGTGAGGTTCTCCAAACAAAAGGGGCTGGAGTGGACACATCACCACTCCAGCCCCTCAGGCTGTGATTACGTGCAGCAGTCTTACATCGGCGGCGTCAGGCCATCCTTGCCGACCGCGACGGACCTCGCCCCCGACGCGCCGGCCGAGGTGATCGCGAACAGCTTCTGGCCCTTTGCGAGGATCGAACGCTCGGCCGGCTCGAACCGGACGATCGGCGTGCCGACGGGCACGACGACCTGCGCCTTGCCGCCCTTGTACGAGATGCTGAGCTTGGTTTCGCCGGGCTTGCCCGAGCCGCCGGTCACCGTCCCGTTGGTCATTCCGCTCTGCTGGTCGACGGTGCCGTTGGTCATCGCGCTCTGCCCGTCGACGGTGCCGTTGGTCATTGCACTCTGCCCATCGGCCGCGCCGCCGCCAGCGGCCGCGACCACGCCGGGAACGTCCCAGGGATAATGGCCCTCGCCGGTCCCGCGCATCGCCTCGGGGAAGATGACGAGCTCGACCGCGCGCAGTGCGTCGTCGGGTCCGGTCGTCGCAGTGCCGATGAAGTCGCCGTCCTTCAGCGTCGACAGATCGGACTTCACCACCCAGGCGACCTTGGTCTTGGCGTCGAGCGGAACGCTGACCGACTTGCCGTCATAGGTCTGGACGGTCACCGCGTCGGCGCCGACCGCGGTGATCACGCCGCGAACGCGAGTGACGTCGGACGCTGCGCTTGCCGCCGCGCTGGTATTGACGGTGGCAGTGTTGGCGCCGGCCGATGTCGTGTCGCCACAGCCGCCAAGGACCGCGATCACGCCGCTCAACAGCATCAGTTTTTTCGTCACCATCGCATTGGATCCTTCGAATATCATGGCGCGCGGTGCCATGACGGCATCGGCGAACGGAGTGCGGCCGGCCACAAAGACATGGTCGGTTCGGTTCAACGCCGTAAACGAGCAACCGGGCGCATCCCGCCGACCCGATGCTCGGAGACGCAAGATATCGGCGTGACTGCGGCTATCCTGGCGACAGCGCCATACGTAGAGGGTGACGATGCAGGATCTACGAAACATTGTCATTCTGACGGGCGCGGGCATCTCCGCCGAAAGCGGCATCGCGACGTTCCGCGGGCCGGGCGGCCTATGGGAAGGTCACCGGGTCGAGGATGTCTGTACCCCCGAGGCGCTCGCCGCGGATCCGGAGCTGGTGCACCGCTTCTACGATCTCCGTCGGGCGGCGCTGGCGACGGTCGAGCCCAATGCCGCGCACCGTGCGCTGGCGCGGCTGGACGAAGCATGGGGCGGCGGATTGCTGATCGTCACGCAGAATGTCGACGATCTGCATGAGCGCGCGGGCGCGACGCGGATGCTGCACATGCATGGCGAACTGCTGTCCGCGCTATGTGCCGTCTGCGGCGCGCGCGAGTCCTGGGCCGGCAGCTTGCCGGAGGGGTCGATATGCGGCGCCTGCGGGTCGGCGGCGCTGCGGCCCGACATCGTGTTCTTCGGCGAGATGCCGTACCAGATGGAGCGGATCGAGGCAGCACTGGCGCAGGCCGATCTCTTCGTGTCGATCGGGACGTCGGGGGCGGTGTATCCGGCGGCCGGCTTCGTGCAGACCGCGGCCTATCACGGCGCCGCTACCTTGGAGCTGAATCTCGACCCTTCGATGGGGAGCGTATTTTTCGAGGAGACGCGGATCGGCGCGGCCGGAATGCTGGTGCCAGCGTGGGTCGATGAGGTCCTGGGGCGATAGTCACGGGGTAGGGACGACCGCGGCGCGCGCGCTCTTAAGTGACCGGACGTAGAACCAGATGCCGGCGCCGACCATCGGCACGCTCAGCGTCTGCCCCATCGTCAGCCCCCACCACAGATGGTCGAGCCCGGCATCGGGCTGGCGGACGAATTCGAGCAGGAACCGCGCGGTGCCGTACAAGATCAGCCCCGCGCCGAGCAGGTGTCCGGGACGAAGCCGCGCGTCGGTGCGCCAGAACAGATAGGCCAGGACGATCATGCTGAGTCCGCCCTCAAGCGCGGCTTCGTAGAGCTGGCTCGGGTGCCGGGGGATGCCGTCATGCGTGCCCGGAAAGATCACCGCCCAGGGAAGCGAACTCGGCCGGCCCCACAACTCCCCGTTCACGAAATTGGCGATCCGCACCAGCACGAGGCCGAACGGCGTCGCGCAGGCGACGTAATCGCACATCCGGAGCAGCGACAGCCGATGACGCCGTGTGAACAGGACCGGGCTGACAATCACCCCCAGGAACCCGCCATGCAGCGACATGCCGCCCTGCCAGAGCTTCAGCACGTCGAGCGGCGCGCGCCAGATCTCGGGCCGGTAGAACACGCAATAGCCAAGCCGACCACCGATGATGATGCCCAGCGTCAGGTAGAAGACGAGATCGTCGACATGCCCCGCCGTCATCGGCGCACCGGACCGGCGGAGCATCCTCCGCAGACACGACCAGCCCAGCGCGATCATCGCGATATAGCTGAGCGCGTACCATCGGAGCTGGAACAGGCCGAAATCCAGCGCCACCGGGGACAGATGCAACTGGTCGTAGCGGATCGCGGACGTCGCATCGATCAGGGTCGGCATCGCGTGGTCCTCGTCCGGGTCAGCCGGTGAGGTCTACGGTAGCATCAATAGATTTCAGGAGGTCGCGGGTTTGGTACAATAGGCGTCGGTGTGACGCAGTGCCGAGCCAAAGCCTGCTCTCCCGCGAAGGCGGGAGTCCAGTCTGGGCCACCGCCTTCGCGGGGGAACATCCTTTTGCATCGAACACTACCACCCCGGCGGAGGCCGGGGCCCAGTTGGGAAGGCCCGAGTAACGGAGCGCTGTCCGTCGTGACCATCGTCCCCCAACTGGGCCCCGGGCTTCGCCGGGGTGGAGCGTGGTGGTCGCGGGTCAGTCGACCCAGTCTAGCCCGATATCGCGGTACACTTCCCGGTCTTCGTCCCAGCCCGGCTTCACCTTGACGTGCAGATACAGATGCACCGGCTTGCCCGTGATCGAGGCGAGCTCGATCCGTGAGCGCGCGCCGATTTCCTTGATCCGCACGCCGCCCTTGCCGAGCACGATCGCGCGCTGCGTCGGGCGTTCGACGAGGATCTGCTGGTGGATTTCCAGCGACCCGTCCTGGCGCTCGATATACTGCTCGGTCTCGATCGTGCTCGCATAGGGGAGCTCGGCGTGGAGCTGGAGATAGAGCTGCTCGCGCGTGACCTCGGACGCCAGCGCGCGCTCGGTCGAGTCGGACACCTGGTCTTCGGGATAATGCCACGGACCTTCGGGCATCGCCTTGGCGAGCTGCGTCTTGAAGTGCGCAAGGCCGTCGCCGGTCCCCGCGCTGATGAAGAACGTCTCGGCAAATGGAAGCAGTGCGTTCAGCTTTTCTGCGTGGATCAGCAGCTTGGTCTTGTCGGCGAGATCGACCTTGTTGAGGATCAGCCAGATCGGCTCAGGTCGACCGACCAGCGACTCGACGATCGTCGTGACCTTGCCGCCGATCCCGCCCTTGGCGTCGACCACCAGCGCGATGATGTCCGAGCCCTCAGCGCCGCCCCAGGCGGCGGCGACCATCGCGCGGTCGAACCGGCGCTTGGGCTCGAAGATGCCGGGGGTGTCGACGAGCAGGATCTGGGTGTCGCCCTCAATCGCGACGCCCATCAGCTTGGCGCGCGTAGTCTGCGCCTTGGGGCTGACGATCGCGACCTTCTGGCCGACGAGCGCGTTGACGAGCGTCGACTTGCCTGCGTTCGGGGCGCCGACGATGGCGACTAGGCCGCAATGCTTTGGATCGGGCTTGGTATTCGTTTCAGTCACATATGCTCTTTTCGAACTGGTGTTGCGGACACCTGTACAGCGAAAACGGCTGTTCGTCATCGCGTCGCGACAAGGCAGTTTGGTTCACGCGGAGCCGCGGAGGCGCGGAGATGATGTGGATGGGGATCGCGCCCGCTTCGATCATACGCCGCCGATTATCTCGGAGTCGTTCGGAGCGAGATCGGAGTTCCACTCGCTGCCGCCTCCGCGGCTCCGCGTGAACCATTCTTGTCAGCCCAGCTTCTCCAGCAGCGCCTTGGCCGCTGCGGTTTCGGCTTCCTGTTTGCTCGATCCCATGGCGGTCGCTTCGGCGAGCTTGCCGATCGAGACGAGGATCGTGAATTTGGGGGCGTGTCCGGGGCCGGAGCGTTCGACGACTGTGTATTCGGGGGGCTTGCGGTTATGCGCGGCCGCCCATTCCTGAAGCGCGGACTTGGGGTGCTGCGGCGCCTTGGCGCCGGCCTGGACGCGGTCACCCCATGCGCCGCGGACGAACGCACGTGCGGCGTCGAGCCCGGCCTCCTGGTACCAGGCGCCGATCAGTGCCTCCATCACGTCGCCCAGCACATTGTCGCTGTCGCTGGCGCCGTCGTCGCGCGCCTGCTTGCCGAGCTTCAGATGCGCGCGCACTCCGAGCTCACGCGCCACCTCGGCGCAGACCGGGCCCGTGACGAGCGCGTTCAGGCGTTTCGAGAGCGACCCTTCAGGATCAGTCGCGAACAGTTCGTACAACCATTCGGCGACGATTAGCCCCAGGACGCGGTCGCCGAGGAATTCCAGCCGCTCGTAATTCGCCTTCGCCTGGCTGCCATGCGTCAGTGCGCGCTCATAGGGTGCCAGATCGCGCGGCCGGCGACCGAATACGCCCGCCAGCCAGTCGCCGAGATCGCTCAAAAGCCTTCCCCGATCCGCTCCCAGCGCGCGGCGCTGACCCAGGTCCAGGGTTTCAGCCATTCGGCATTACCGTCGGTCGAGAAGAAGCTGACGACCGCCTTGCCCTCGACATTCTCGAGCGGGACATAGCCCATCCCGCTTGGTGCGGGGAACCGGCTGTCACCGCTGTCGTCGCGGTTGTCGCCCATCACGAAGATATGGCCGGCGGGCACTGTATAGACACCCGTGTCGTCGCGATCGGGCAGCTGCGCCTGGTCGAGCACGGAATAGCTGCGGCCGCCGGGCAGCGTCTCGCGGTAGCGCGGATAGCGACAGATCTGGACGCCGTCGGCGACGTCGACGAACGGCGCGCCGCATTTCTCCGCATCGAAATTGGCGGTCAGCGGGATCGTGAAGTCGGCGATCCGCGCCTTGGGGATCGCGGTGCCGTTCAGGTACAGCGTCCCCTGCCGCATCTGGACGGTCTCGCCGGGCAGGCCGATCACGCGCTTGATGACGTCGTGATCGAGCACTTCGGGGGCGCGGAAGACAACGACGTCGCCGCGCGTCGGCGTGCTGCCGAAGATCCGTCCGGGGATCAACGGCACGCCACCCGGCAGCGACCAGCGCGAATAGCCGTAGCTCCACTTCGACACGAACAGATAATCGCCGATCAGCAGCCGGGGCAGCATCGATTCGGACGGAATGCTGAACGGCGCGAAGATGAAGCTGCGCAGGATCAATACGACCACCGCCAGCTTCAGCAGGAAGCGGAACGTCTCTGCGGTTTCGGATCGGGCCGGTTTGGTCTTCGCGTCTTTTGCCATGGCCGCGGGTTTGCTCAACCGGCGCGCGCCGTCAAGCATATGCAGCATCCGCCATGTCCGGAGACGATCCGGACACCCCCGGAGACCCAATCGCCTCCCGGGACGTTATGGTGTTCTTGCTCGCGTCGCCGTATCGGTGCGCACGAATTCCAAATCGGAGACTTTGCATGACCGCCGACTGGTCCAAACTCGAAGCCCTGCCCGCCGCCAAACTCACCGACCTGTTCGCCGCCGACTCTGAGCGGTTGTCCAAGCTGAGCCTCGACGTCGCAGGCATCCACTTCGACTGGTCGAAGACGCACCTGACCACGGACATGGTCAGCGCGTTCGAGGAGATGGCCAAGGCGCAGGACCTGTCGGGCAAGCGCCAGGCGATGTTCGCGGGCGAGATCGTCAACGTCACCGAAGGCCGCGCGGTCGAGCACACCGCCGAGCGCGGCGAGGGCAAGCCCGAGAGCGTCGCGATCGCACAGGCCAGCCACTCGCGGATGCGCACGCTGATCGACGCGATCGAGGCGGATGCGCTCGGTCCCGTGCGGCATATCCTGCATGTCGGCATCGGCGGGTCCGCGCTGGGGCCGCAATTGCTGGTCGACTCGCTCGGGCGCGACGACAAGCGTTATGATGTCGGGATCGTCGCCAATGTCGACGGCGTCGCGCTGGAAGACGTGTTCGAACGCTTCGATCCGGCCGCGACGTTGCTGGTGGTCGCGTCGAAGACCTTCACCACAACCGAAACGCTGATGAACGCCGAAGCGGTGCTTCAGTGGATGAACGAGCATAATGTCGAGGATCCGTACGGCCGCGTGATCGCGCTGACCGCGGCGCCCGAAAAGGCGATGGAATGGGGCGTCGACGAGACGCGGATCCTGCCGTTCGCCGAGAGCGTCGGCGGGCGCTACTCGCTCTGGTCGACAATCGGTTTTCCGGCCGCGATCGCGCTCGGCTGGGATCGGTTCGAGGAGCTGCTCGAGGGGGCGGCCGAGATGGACCGCCATTTCCGCCTCGCCGCGTTGCACGAGAATGCGCCGGCGCTCGCCGCGTTCGCCGACCTCTATTACACGCAGATCCGCCATGCCGAGACGCGCGCGACCTTCGCCTATGACGAGCGGTTGCGGCTGCTGCCGAGCTATCTCCAGCAGCTGGAGATGGAGTCGAACGGCAAGTCGGTGACCGCGGATGGCCAGCCGCTCGGGCGGCCGTCGGCGGCGATCACCTGGGGTGGTGTCGGCACCGAGGCGCAGCATGCGGTGTTTCAGTTGCTCCACCAGGGCACGCATCTGGTGCCGGTCGAGTTCGTCGCGTCGATCGAGGCGGGCGATACGCTGCCCGAGGAGCATCACAAGGCGCTGTTGCTCAACGCCTTTGCCCAGGGTGCCGCGTTGATGGCGGGCAAGCAGGTCGAGGATCCGGCGCGCAGCTATTCGGGCGACCGGCCGTCGTCGACGTTGCTGCTCGACGATCTCGACGCGCGCACGCTCGGCGCGCTGATCGCGTTCTACGAGCACCGCGTGTTCGTGAACGGCGTGCTGCTGGGGATCAACTCGTTCGACCAGTTCGGGGTCGAGCTGGGCAAGGAAATGGCGAAGGCCGCGGAGAAGGGCGGGCAGACGTTCGATCCTTCGACCGACGATTTGATCAAGCGCGCCTTCGGGTGATTTTTGGGGTGGGCGTGCGCCGAGTGCGCCCCACCCCACTCCGCCTCCCCGGCCTTCGCCGGGGTGGTATTTGGGAGGACCGTGCGCGCGCCTCGAGCGTTACCGCGCTATGCCCATCCTCCTCGCCGTAGCGCTCGCCGCCTCTCCCACCCTCGCGCAGATGCGCTGGGATCGCCGCGTGTTGATCGTTGCGGCCCCCGCCCCGCAGGACCCGGAACTCGCCGAGCAGCGCCGCATCCTCGACAATTGGACTGCGAAACGCGACGAGCGCGACCTCGCTGTCGTCGAAATCGTCGGCGATCAGGTTCGCGGCGCCGGCGACACCGCCCCCGCGCTGCGCCGCAAGTTCCGCCTTCCCGGGACCTTCACCGCGATCCTCATCGGCAAAGATGGCGGTGAGAAACTGCGCAGCGCACACCCCTTCCCCGCCGCCCTGCTGGAGCGGACGATCGACGCGATGCCGATGCGCAGGGCGGGTCGGCGATAGAGCCAGCCGATCACCCTGATCGCCGCACCGGTCTTGTCCGCGCATCCCCCCTGCCCCAGATGGCATCCAAAGCCGCAGCGCGACGTACAAGGATAGCCCGTGACCGATACCCAATTCGACTATGACCTCTTCGTCATCGGCGCCGGCTCGGGCGGCACGCGTGCATCGCGCGTTGCCGCCGCGCATGGCGCGCGCGTCGCGGTTGCCGAGGAATATCGCGTCGGCGGCACCTGCGTCATCCGCGGCTGCGTGCCCAAGAAGCTGCTGATCTACGGCGCGCATTTCGCCGAGGACCTGAAGGACGCCAAGCGCTTCGGCTGGCAGGTGCCCGACGATTGCGCGTTCAGCTGGCCGACGCTGCGCGACAACGTGATGGAGGAGGTCGACCGGATCAACGGCGCCTACACCCAGACGCTCGAGAACAACCATGTCGACATCATCCACCAACGCGCGGTCGTCTCGGGCCCCAACGAAGTCACACTTGCCGACGGCAGCAAGAAGACCGCGGCGAAAATCCTGATCGCGGTCGGCGCGCACCCGCTGGTGCCGGACTGCCCCGGTGCCGAGCACGGCATCACCTCGAACGAGGTGTTCCATCTCGACGACGTGCCGAAGCGCGTGCTGATCGCGGGCGCTGGCTATATCGCCAATGAATTCGCCGGCATCTTCCATCAGTTCGGATCGCACGTCACGCTGATCAACCGGACCGACGTGATCCTGCGCGGCTATGACGAATCGATCCGCGACCGGCTGCTCCAGATCTCGATGAGCAAGGGCATCGACTTCCGCTTCAACGCGGCGTTCCAGGGGATCGACAAGGGCGAGGACGGTTGCCTGACCGTGCATACCAGCGGACACGAGCCGATCGTCGTCGATCTCGTCCTGTTCGCGACCGGGCGCCTGCCGAACACCAAGGGCCTCGGGCTCGAGACGGCCGGGGTCGAACTCGACGCGGCGGGCGCGGTGGTGGTCGATGACGACAACAAGTCGAGCTGCGACAGCATCTTCGCGGTCGGTGACGTCACCAACCGTATCCAGCTGACCCCGGTCGCGATCCGCGAGGGGCAGGCGTTCGCCGACACCTTCTTCGGCAACAAGCCGACCCGCGTCGACTACGCCAACGTCCCCGCCGCGGTGTTCAGCCACCCGCCAATGGCCGGCGTCGGCATGACCGAATCGCAGGCCAAGCAGGCACTGGGCTCGGTGAAGGTCTACACTTCGGACTTCCGGCCGATGAAGAACGTACTGGCGGGGCGCAACGAGCGCTCGCTCTACAAGATGATCTGCGACGGCGAGACCGACCGCGTCGTCGGCATTCACATGATCGGCCCCGACTGCCCCGAGATCCTCCAGTCCGCCGCGGTGGCGGTGAAGGCGGGGCTCAGCAAGGCCGATTTCGACGCGACTGTCGCGCTGCACCCGACGATGGCGGAAGAGCTCGTCCTGATGAAGTAGCGCCTAGTCGACGAACACCGCCGCGCGTTTTTCGAGATTGGCTTGGACCTGTTCGATCTGATTGGGCTTGCGCAGTACCTGCCCCTGCGCGTCGCTTTCGGCGCGCAGGATCGCCGCGGCGTCGGCATCCGCGGCTATGCCATAGAGTGCCTTCGAGCCCCGGATCGCCTGCGGATTCTTCGCGGCGATCTCGCGGGCCATCGTCATCGCGGCGGCGCGGGGATCCTCGTCCAGCCGCGTGACGAAGCCGTGGTGCAGCGCCTCCGCCCCGTCGAACTCCCGCGCGGTATAGGTCAGCTCACGCAGCACGTCGTCGCGCGCCAGCGTCCGCCAGAGCGCTATCCCCGCCATGTCGGGTACCAGCCCCCAATGCGTCTCGCGGATCGCGAACCGCGCCTGCGGATGGGCGATGCGGATGTCGGCGCCCGACATGATCTGGAACCCGCCACCGAACGCGACGCCGTGGACCGCAGCGATCACCGGCATCGGCAACGTCCGCCAGCCCCAGGCGACCTGCTGCACCAGATTCGCATCGCCATACGTCCGATCGTCGAGCGACAGGCCCGACCCGCCGCCCGCCATCGACGCCATGTCGAGCCCGGCGCAGAACGCACGACCCTCGCCCGACAGCACGACGACGCGCACCTCGGCCATCCCCGCCAGCCGGTCGATCGCTGCGGCGATCCCCTCGAACATCGCGGGGTCGATCGCGTTCATCTTGTCCGCGCGGTTGAGGCGGACATCGGCGATCCCGTCCGCGACGGCGATGGTGACCCGGTCGTTCATGGCGATCCTCTCTCCTGATCTCGTTGCGCCCGATGCTAGCCCCGCCCCGCATGTGCGGCAATGTTGCGTGGCGGTCGCTGGCGTGTAGAGGTCGGGGCATGGATGGCTTCGACGCAGAGCGGTTTACACGACACGGGTTCGGCGGGCACGGCGCCGCGCTCGGGATGCGCTATCATGCGCATGGCGCGGACTGGGCGGAGCTCGCGCTGCCCTATGACGAAAAGCTGATCGGCGATCCGGCCAGCGGCGTGATCGCGTCGGGGCCGATCATCACGATGATGGACATGGCCGCCAGCATCGCGATCTGGATCCGCCGCGCGGCGTTCGTGCCGCATGCGACACTCGACCTGCGCGTCGATTATCTGCGCCCGGCGACGCCCGGCAAGACGGTAATCGGGCGCGGCGAATGCTACCGGATCACCCGGTCGATCGCGTTCGTCCGCGGCCAGGCGCATGACGGCGATCCCGCCGATCCGCTTGCGCATGTCGCGGGCACGTTCATGGTGCTCGGGTCATGGTGAGCACGCTGCCACCCTATGCCGCAACGCTGGGCGTCGAGATCGAACGCGACGCGGAGGGTCGGCCGGTGCTGCTGATGCCGTTCGGCGACGACGTGATCGGCCGCCCCGGGTTCCTCCACGGCGGCGCGATATCGGGGCTGCTCGAGGTCGCGGCGATCGCGGCGCTCTACCATGCGATCGAGACCGAGGGGCCTGACGACGCCAGCGTGCGGATCAAGCCGGTGACCGTCACCGTCGATTTCATGCGGGGCGGCCGCGACAAGCCGACGCGCGCGGCGGGCGTGGTCACCCGGCTCGGCACGCGCGTTGCCAATGTCGAGGCGACCGCGTGGCAGGACGACCGCGACAAGCCGATCGCGGCCGCGAGGATGAATTACCTGATCGTCCGCGACTGACCCCGCCCCCCGCCCGCGGGCGGGGGGCGGCACAGCCTTACCGCGCCGTCAGCTTGATCAGCCGTCCCTGCGATTCGCCACCGTCCTCCAGCACCCAGATGGCGCCGTCGGGGCCCTGTTCCACCTCGCGGATACGCGCGCCCATGTCCCACTGGTCGCCCTTGGCGGCATTGGTGCCGTTCAGGTCGACGCGGACGAGTGATTTCGACGACAGCCCGCCGATGAACGCATCACCCTTCCACTGCGGGAACATGCTGCCCGAATAGATCATCAGCCCGCCCGGCGAGATCACCGGATTCCACGACACCTTGGGCGCCGCATAGCCGTCGCCGGGCTTGTGGTCGGGAATGTCGCGCCCGTCATAATGGCTGCCGTTCGACGCGTTGGGCCAGCCGTAATTCTGCCCGGGCGTGATCAGATTGACCTCGTCGCCGCCCTTCGGCCCCATCTCCTGTTCCCAGAGATTGCCCTGCGCGTCGAATGCGATACCAAGCAGGTTGCGGTGGCCATAGCTCCAGATCTCGGGTGCAAAGCCCTTGGCCGCGAGCGGATTGCCGGGCGCGGGCTTGCCGTCGAGCGTCAGGCGAAGGACCTTGCCAAGCGTGACCTTGGGATCCTGCGCCGGGGTAAATTTCTGGCGGTCGCCATTGGTGAAGAATAGATATTTGCCGTCGGGCGAAAACGCGATGCGGCCTGAATAGTGACCATTGCCCTCGACGAACGGCCGCGCGTTGAAGATCACTTCGATCTCGCCGAGCCGCTCGCCCCCACCACCGTCGGGCCGCAACCGACCCCGCGCGAGAACCACGCCCTTGCCGCCAGCACCCGCCGACGAATAGCTGAAATACACGCGGTTGCTCGTCGCGAAGTCGGGCGCGAGGACGACGTCCATCAACCCGCCCTGCCCTGCCGAATCGACGGTGATCGTCGCGACCGTCTGGCGCTGTTTTCCATCGGCCGAGACGAGCAGCATGCCGCCGGCCTTCTCCGTCACCAGCATCCGCCCGTCGGGCAGTACCGTCATCGCCCAGGGCGACTCGAAATCGGCGACGACCGTTTCGCTGAACGGCTTTTCCCCCGCCGCGGGCTGTGCGGAACAGGCAGCGGCGGCGAGCAAAGTGGCGGATATCAGGCCGGTGGCGGCCAATGTGCGACGGATCATGATCTTCTCCCGGAAATCCCTGCGCCAACGCGGCGTGACGAACGAAGGTTGCTCCCGCTTGCGAAGCGTTGCCATCGCGGGTATGGAGATCCTACTTTCTCTACATCGCCAGATGAAGAGGCTGCGGGGTTCGCTCCGCGGCGCTGATCACCTGTGCTTTGGCCCTGTTTGGAATTGCGATGGCGAATATCGCCCTGTTGACCGAATTGATCGAACCCGAAGCCAAGGCGCTCGGGCTCAGCCTCGTGCGCGTGCGCATGCAGGGCGGCAAGTCCGATCCGACGCTGCAGGTGATGGCCGAGCGGCCCGACACCCGCCAGCTGGTGATCGAGGATTGCGCGGAACTGTCGCGCCGCATCTCGGACAAGTTCGACGCGCTCGAGGCCGAGGGCAAGGACCCGGTCGGCGAGGAGGCCTATCGTCTCGAGGTATCGAGCCCCGGTATCGATCGCCCGCTGACCCGGCTCCAGGACTTTGCCGACTGGGAAGGCCAGGAGGCGCGTATCCGCCTCGTCGAGCCGTTCGAGGATCGCAAGCAGATCTCGGGCAACCTGATGGGCGTCGAGGGGACCAAGATCACCGTCGACGTGAACAAGCACAAGATCATGACGATCGACTTCGCCCAGGTCGCCGACGCCAAGCTCGTCATGACCGACCGACTCATCGCCGCGACCGCGCCGCTTTCGACCGAAGGCGCGGACGAGGTTTTCTATCAAGATACGTCCGATGAGCCTGATGCTCGCGGCGTCGAGACCGAAGAAGGACAGCATTGATGGCCACGGCAGTCACCGCAAACCGCGCGGAACTGATCGCGATCGCGAATTCGGTCGCGTCGGAGAAGATGATCGACAAGGCGATCGTGATCGAGGCGATGGAGGACGCGATCCAGCGCGCCGCCCGTTCGCGCTACGGCGCCGAGAACGACATCCGCGCCAAGCTCGACCCGAACACCGGCGATCTGCGCTTGTGGCGCGTCGTCGAAGTGGTCGAAGCGGTCGATGACTATTTCAAGCAGGTCGACGTCAAGGGCGCGCAGAAGCTCCAGAAGGACGCGGCGCTCGGTGACTTCATCGTCGATCCGCTGCCCCCGATCGAGTTCGGCCGCATCGCCGCCCAGGCCGCCAAGCAGGTCATCTTCCAGAAGGTCCGCGACGCCGAGCGCGAGCGCCAGTTCGAAGAGTATAAGGACCGCGCAGGCGAGATCATCACCGGCGTCGTCAAACGCGTCGAGTTCGGCCATGTCGTCGTCGACCTGGGCCGTGCGGAAGGCGTCATCCGCCGCGACGCGCAGATCCCGCGCGAAGTGGTGCGCGTCAACGACCGCATCCGCTCGCTGATCCTGAACGTCCGCCGCGAGAACCGCGGGCCCCAGATCTTCCTCAGCCGCGCGCACCCCGACTTCATGAAGAAGCTGTTCGCGCAGGAAGTCCCCGAAATCTACGACGGCATCATCGAGATCAAGGCTGCGGCCCGCGATCCCGGTTCGCGTGCGAAGATCGGCGTCATCAGCCATGATTCGTCGATCGATCCGGTCGGCGCGTGCGTCGGCATGAAGGGCAGCCGCGTGCAGGCCGTCGTGCAGGAAATGCAGGGCGAGAAGATCGACATCATCCCCTGGTCGCCCGATATCGCGACCTTCGTCGTCAACGCACTGCAGCCGGCCTCGGTCAGCCGCGTCGTGATCGACGAAGAGGAAGAGCGCATCGAGGTCGTCGTTCCCGATGACCAGCTGTCGCTGGCGATCGGCCGTCGTGGCCAGAACGTCCGCCTCGCGTCGCAGCTGACCGGCAAGGCGATCGACATCCTCACCGAGGCCGATGCGTCCGAGAAGCGCCAGAAGGACTTTGTCGAGCGTTCGGCAATGTTCGAGAAGGAGCTCGACGTCGACGAGACGCTTGCACAGCTGCTGGTCGCCGAAGGGTTCACCAGCCTCGAGGAGGTCGCCTATGTCGAGGTCGAGGAGATCGCCGGCATCGAGGGCTTCGACGAGGACCTGGCGGGCGAGTTGCAGAACCGCGCGACCGAGGCGCTCGAGCGTCGCGACGCGGCCAGCCGCGAAGAGCGTACCGCGCTCGGCGTGGAGGACGCGCTTATCGACATGCCGTATCTGAACGAGGCGATGCTCGTCACGCTCGGCAAGGCGGGCATCAAGACGCTGGACGATCTCGCGGATCTTGCGACCGACGAGCTCGTCGAGAAGAAGCGCGCCGAACCGCGCCGCCGCAACGACGACGCGCCCAAGCGTCCCGAGCCCAAGGGCGGGATTCTCGCGGAATATGGTCTGAGCGACGAGCAGGGGAACGAGATCATCATGGCCGCGCGCGCGCACTGGTTCGAGGACGAGGCCCCCGAGGCTGACGCCGTCGAGGCGGACGAGGCTCCGGTGGAAGAGGCCTCGGCCGAGGACACTGCGGCTGAGGACACTGCGGCTGAGGACACTGCGGCGGATGACGTCTCGGCGGATGACGCCGCGGACACGACCGACGCGAAGAGCGAGGACGACAAGGCCTGATGCCGTTCGTCAGCATCCGCATTTCGGGGTCCGCCACCAAGGACCAGAAGGCCGGCATCGTCGCCGACGTCACCCAGTCGCTCGTCGAGCGGCTGGGCAAGAACCCGGCTGCGGTGCAGATCGTGATCGAAGAGGTGTCGACCGAGAATTACGGCGCGGGCGGCCAGCTGCTGGTCGACCGCGACGCCCCGAAGACGACTCCGGCGCAGGAGGACGCACATGCGGAACCCTCCCGATGAGGCGCTAGGCGCTACCGACGACCTTCCTTCCTCCCTTCCCGCAAGTGGGAAGGGACCGAGGGGTGGGCGCCCGGCTTCGGCCAAGGGCGATGGCGGCAATGGGGGAAAGCGCGTGCCCACCCCTGGCTCTTCCCGCATGCGGGAGGGGGACGAAGACTCGCCCGTGCGCAAGTGCATCCTGTCCGGCGAGCGTGACGTGCGGCCGCATCTCGTGCGACTCGCGCTTGCGCCCGACGGGCAGATTCATCCCGACGTGCGCGCCAAGGCGCCCGGGCGCGGTGCGTGGATCGGCGTCACCCGCGTCGAGCTCGAGGCTGCGATCAAGAAGGGCAAGCTGAAAGGCGCGCTCGCGCATGCGTTCAAGACCGGCGAGTTCGCGATTCCCCCCGAACTGCCCGCGCAGATCGAAGCCGCGCTTGAGCGCAACGCACTCGACCGTCTCGGCCTCGAATCGCGCTCGGGCACCGTGCTGATCGGTTCGGACCGGATCGAGCAGAATGCGCGCCAGGGCAAGTTGAAGGCGCTGTATCATGCGTCCGACGCGGCCGAGGACGGCAACCGCAAGCTCGACCAAGCGTGGCGCATCGGCAACGATGTCGAAGGCTCGGGCCTGCGGGGGTTGGCACTGCCTGCGTCACGTACCATATTGGCATTGGCGCTGGGGCGGGAGAATGTGGTACACATTGGCCTGACTGACCGCGCTGCAGCAAAGCGGGTGAGCGAAGCGCTCGACCGTTGGCTGCATTTTATCGGCCCCGAACCTTCTCCCGTGTCTTGCGAAACGGCCTCGCAGGGCGCATCGGCGTCTCAACAAAACGGGACGTCACCCATAACAGGGGCGTCCGGATCGACCGGACACAGCCCGGCCGTGGACATGACTGAGGAATTTGAGTGAGCGACACGGACAACGAGAAGCCGAAACTTGGCATGCGCGCACCTTTGGGTGTGAAGCGCACGGTCGAGACCGGCCAGGTGAAGCAGAGCTTCAGCCACGGCCGATCGAATACGGTGATCGTGGAAACCAAGCGTGCGCGCGTCCTGCGCCGTCCGGGCGAGCCCGACGGTCCGGTCGCCGATGCGCCGGTTGCCGCGCCCGCGCCGGTTGCGGCCCCCGCACCGGCTCCGCAGGCGCGTGCGCCGCAGCCCGCCCCCGCACCGGTACGCCAGCAGGCACCGAGCAACCTGTCGCCGCAGGAGCGGCAGGCCAAGCTTCTCCGCGAGGCGGAAGAGCAGCGGATGAACACGCTCGAAGAGGGGCGTCGTCGCCAGGAAGCCGAGCGCGCCAAGGCCGCCGAGGACGAGCGCAACCGCATCGCCGAACGCGCGCGTGCCGAGGCGGAAGCCAAGGCTGCACCTGCGCCGAAGCCCGTCGAGGCGCCTGCGCCCGCACCTGCACCGGCACCCGTCGTCGAAGCAGCGCCGGTCGTAGCGCCGACGCCTGCGGCCGCGCCGGTTGAAGCCCCCGTTGCGGCGGCCCCTGCCCCCGTTGCGGCCCCGGCACCCGCGCCGACCCAGGCGCCAGCACCGGTGGCGGCACCAGCACCGGCCCCCAAGCCGGCGCCCGCGCCCGTCGCACCGCCGGCCCCGCCGCCGATTCTCGAATTGTCGCGCGATCCGTCGATGCCGGCACCACGCCGGTTCTCGCCGGTTGCCCGTCCCGAGCGTCCTCCGCCGCCGCCGAAGCCCGTCCCGGCACCTGCACCTGCAGCGCCGGCGACGACGGCCAATGCCGGCACGACCGCAGCGCGCCCTGGTGCAACCGGTGCCAACGCGCCGGCCGGCGGCGTCCGTCGCGACGCACCCCCAGCCCGGCCGCAGCAGCGTGACCGCAAGGGCGACGATCGTCGCACCTCGGGCAAGCTGACCGTCAACCGCGCCCTCGGCGATGGGGATGGCGCCCGCGCCCGCTCGCTCGCCGCACTCAAGCGTGCGCGTGAGAAGGAGCGTCGTGGGACCGGTGGTCCGCGCGAGCCGCAGGCAAAACAGGTCCGCGACGTGGTCGTCCCCGAGGCGATCACCGTGCAGGAACTCGCCATCCGTATGGCCGAGAAGGGTGCAGACCTCGTCAAGGCTCTGTTCAAGATGGGCATGCCCGTCACGATGACGCAGACGATCGACCAGGATACGGCCGAACTGCTCGTCACCGAATTCGGTCACAACCTGACGCGGGTCAGCGATGTCGACCAGGATCTGGCGAACGACACGATTGACGATGCCGAGGAGACTCTGCGTCCGCGTGCCCCGGTCGTCACGATCATGGGTCACGTCGATCACGGCAAGACGTCGTTGCTCGATGCCCTGCGCGGCACCGACGTGGTGCGCGGCGAAGCGGGGGGCATCACCCAGCATATCGGCGCGTATCAGGTCACGCTGAAGGACAAGTCGAAGATCACCTTCCTCGACACGCCGGGCCATGAGGCGTTCACGCAGATGCGTGCGCGCGGTGCGGATGTCACCGACATCGTCATCCTGGTGGTGGCGGCGGACGACGGCCTCATGCCGCAGACGGTGGAGGCGATCGCCCACACCAAGGCGGCGGGCGTGCCGATGATCGTCGCGATCAACAAGATCGACAAGGAGGGCGCCAATGCCCAGAAGGTGCGCGAGCGCCTGCTGAGCGAGGAGATCGTGGTCGAGGACATGGGCGGCGACGTCCAGGACGTCGAAGTCTCCGCGACCAAGAAGATCGGTCTCGACACGTTGATCGAGAAGATCCAGCTCCAGGCCGAACTGCTTGAACTGCGCGCCAATCCGGATCGTGCGGCCGAGGGTACGGTGATCGAGGCCAAGCTCGACAAGGGTCGTGGCCCGGTCGCGACGATCCTCGTCAATCGTGGTACGCTCAAGGTCGGCGACATCTTCGTCGTCGGCGGCGAGAGCGGCAAGGTCCGTGCGCTGGTCGACGACAAGGGCAAGCAGATCAAGGAAGCGGGTCCGGCGATGCCGGTCGAGGTCCTCGGTCTGTCGGGCGTGCCGTCGGCGGGCGATCCGTTCCAGGTGGTCGAGAACGAGGCACGGGCCCGCGAAGTCGCGGAATATCGTCGCAGCGTGAAGACCGACAAGCGGACCGCATCGGTTCCGGCCAGCCTCGAGAGCATGTTCTCGGCGCTGAAGGAAAAGCAGGCAATCGAATATCCGCTGGTCGTGAAGGCGGATACGCAGGGCACGGTCGAGGCAATCGTCGGGGCGATCAACAAGATCTCCACCGATCTGATCAAGGCGCGCGTGCTGAGCTCGGGCGTCGGTGGCATCACCGAATCGGACGTCACGTTGGCGGCGGCATCGGGTGCACCGATCATCGGCTTCAACGTTCGTCCGAACGCCAAGGCCCGCGAGATCGCCGAGCGCCAGAAGGTCGCGTTCAAATATTATGACGTGATCTACGACCTGATCGACGAGATCCGGGCGGGCATGGCCGGCGAGCTTGGGCCGGAAGCGTTCGAGACGGTCGTCGGTCGTGCCGATATCCGCGAGGTCTTCTCGGCGGGCAAGCATGGCAAGGCGGCGGGTCTGCTCGTCACCGAGGGCAATATCCGCAAGGCGCTCAAGGCACGTATCACGCGCAACGACGTCATCATCTACCAGGGCGAAATCGCATCGCTGCGTCGCTTCAAGGATGATGTCGCCGAAGTCCGTGCCGGGCTGGAGTGTGGCGTGACGTTCACGTCGAACTTCGTCGACATCAAGGCCGGCGACGTCCTCGAGACGTTCGAAGTCGAGATGCGCGACCGCACGCTGTAATACTGAAACCCTCTCCCCCTCGGGGAGAGGGTTGGGTGAGGGGCAGTACCGGGCGGTAACGCCTGCGGCCGCCCCTCATCCCCACCCTCTCCCCGGAGGGGCGAGGGAGTTAGAAGAATGAAGACCGATACCCCAGAGATCAAAACCGTCCGCGCGCTGCGCGTGGGCGAGCAGGCGCGTCACGCGCTCAGCGACATCCTCGCGCGCGGCGACGTGCATGATCCGGTGCTCGAAAAGCACCTCGTCACGATCACCGAGGTGCGCATGTCCCCCGACCTGCGTCACGCCACCGTCTTCGTGAAACCGCTGCTCGGCAAGGACGAGGAAAAGGTGCTGAAGGCGCTGCGGACGAACACCGCCTATCTCCAGCGCGAAGTCGCGACCCGCGTGCAGACGCGCTATGCCGCCAAGCTGAAATTCGTCGCCGACGAGAGCTTCGACGAGGGCACGCACATCGACACACTGCTGCGCGATCCGCATATCGCGCGTGACCTGTCCGAGGATTGACGCCGCCGCGCGACGCGTCTTTGGGTTGAGCCGATGGCCAAGCTGTATTTCTATTATGCGTCGATGAACGCGGGCAAGTCGACCAACCTGCTCCAGGCGGACTTTAACTACCGCGAGCGCGGGATGCGGACGATGCTGTTCACCGCCGCGATCGATGACCGCTTTGCGGCGGGCACGATCACGTCGCGGATCGGGCTGGAGGCACCGGCGATCGCGTTCGACGCGGAGACCGATATCGGAGCCTGCATCGCCCGGCAGCACGCCGAGGATGCTATCTCCTGCGTGCTGGTGGACGAGGCACAGTTCCTGACTGCGCCTCAGGTCGACCAGCTCGCGCAGATCTGCGACGTGGTCGGCATCCCGGTGCTCGCCTACGGCTTGCGGACCGATTTCCAGGGCGCGCTGTTCCCCGGCTCGGCGCGGCTGCTGGCGCTGGCCGACTCGCTGGTCGAGATCAAGTCGGTGTGCATGTGCGGGCGCAAGGCGACGATGAACCTGCGCGTCGACGCGAACGGCCGCGCGATCGCCGAGGGGCAGCAGACCGAGATCGGCGGCAACGACCGCTATGTCGCGCTATGCCGACGGCATTTCACCGAGGCTCTGGGCTGAACCCTGGCCTTCCCATTATCCCTACCCGTTCGTGCTGAGCAAAGTCGAAGCACTTCTGCCTCATGTCCTTCGACTTCGCTCAGGACGAACGGGAGGGCCGGACGAGCCCCCGATATTCAAGGATCCTACGACATGCATGGCTGGATCATTCTCGACAAGCCGCTGGGCTTGGGCTCGACGCAGGGCGTGTCCGCGGTGAAGCGCGCGTTGCGCAACGGCGGCTATGGCAAGTTCAAGGTCGGCCACGGCGGCACGCTCGATCCGCTCGCGACCGGCGTGCTGCCGATTGCGGTCGGCGAGGCGACCAAGCTTGCCGGGCGGATGCTCGACAGCGACAAGATCTATGATTTCACCATCATGTTCGGGGTCCAGACCGACACGCTCGACGCCGAGGGCGTGAGCATCGCCACCTCCGACGTGCGCCCGACGATGGCAGCGGTCGAGGCGGTGCTGGCGCAGTTCACCGGCCCGATCGCGCAGGTGCCCCCCGCCTATTCCGCACTCAAGATTGATGGCGAGCGCGCCTACGACCTCGCCCGCGCCGGGCAGGACGTGGTGCTCGCCAGCCGGAACGTGACGATCCACACGCTCACCACCCACCCCACCCGTCTTTTGGATGACGAGGTCGGGGAGGAACTGGAGGCAGTCACCCTCACCGCGCACGTCTCCAAAGGCACCTATATCCGCTCCCTCGCACGCGACATCGCGCTGGCGCTCGGAACCGTCGGCCACGTCACCATGCTGCGGCGCGTCAAGGCCGGTCCGTTCGACCTCTTATCGGCGATATCGCTGGACAAACTGGACGAACTCGCTAAGGCCTCCGCGCTTGAAGATGTACTACTGCCCTTGAGGGTGGCGCTGGACGACATCCCGGCTCTCTCCCTCACCCCCGACCAGGCAGGGGCGCTCCGACAGGGGCGTATCTTGGCCGGGATCGCCGCAGACGATGGCCAATACTTCGCCGAGCTGGACGCTGTCCCGGTCGCGCTGGTCGAGGTCGAGGACGGAGACGTCCGGGTCGTTCGCGGTTTCAATCTGTGATGTCGAAGGACTGAGAATTCATGACGATTACCGCTGAACGCAAGACCGAGCTGGTCAAGATCCACGCACGCCAGGACGGCGACACGGGTTCGCCCGAAGTCCAGGTCGCGATCCTGACCGAGCGGATCAAGAACCTGACCGAGCACTTCAAGGGCCACAAGAAGGACAACCACTCGCGTCGTGGTCTCCTGATGATGGTCAACAAGCGCCGGTCGCTGCTGGACTATCTCCGTCACAAGGACGGCCAGCGCTATCTGGATCTGATCGCGAAGCTCGGTCTCCGCAAGTAAAACGAACGGCTCCCTTCGGGGGGCCGTTTTTGTATATACGACTTTGATTCCGCGCCATCGCGCGCGGAGGCAAACGCCAGGACGCAATTCGGTGGACTGGCAAGGAGCGACAACTCGCTCCACACCGCCGCGAGCCGGCTTAGCTCGCACATAGGCCCCGGTCGGCATCTGGCCGCCGGAGTGAAGGAAACGAAATGTTCGATACCAAAACCGTAAGCGCCCAGTGGGGCGGCAAGACGCTGACGCTCGAGACCGGCCGCGTGGCCCGTCAGGCAAACGGCGCCGTGCTCGCCACCCTCGGCGAGACCGTCGTTCTGTGCGCCGTCACGGCTGCACGGACCGTCAAGGAAGGGCAGGATTTCTTCCCGCTCACCGTCCATTACCAGGAGAAGTTCTCCGCAAGCGGCCGCATTCCCGGTGGCTTCTTCAAGCGTGAGCGCGGCGCGACCGAAAAGGAGACGCTGACCAGCCGTCTTATCGATCGCCCGATCCGTCCCCTCTTCCCAGAGGGTTTCTACAACGAGATCAACGTGATCTGCCAGGTTCTGTCGTATGACGGCGAGAACGAGCCGGACATCCTCGCGATGGTCGCGGCATCGGCGGCGCTGACGATCTCGGGCGTGCCGTTCATGGGTCCGATCGGCGCAGCACGCGTCGGCTATGTCGATGGCGCCTACATCCTCAACCCGACGCTCGACGAAGCCAAGGCGGGTGACCTCGACCTCGTCGTCGCCGCCACCGGCCAGGCCGTGATGATGGTCGAGTCGGAAGCCAAGGAGCTTTCGGAAGAGATCATGCTCGGCGCGGTCCAGTTCGCGCACAAGGCATGCCGCGAAGCCGCCAACCTGATCATCGATCTGGCCGAGCAGGCTGCCAAGGATCCTTGGGAAATGGCCGAGCAGGCCGACCTGTCGACCGCCAAGGACAAGCTGAAGAAGCTGATCGGCAAGGACATTGCGGCCGCCTACAAGGTGACCGACAAGTCCAAGCGTTCGGACCTGCTGAACGCCGCACGCGCAAAGGGCAAGACCGCCTTTGCCGATGCGACCCCGCAGGACCAGATGGCTGCCGGCAAGCTGATGAAGAAGCTGGAGGCGGAGATCGTCCGCGGCGCCATCCTCAAGGACGGCACCCGCATCGACGGCCGCACCACCACGCAGATCCGTCCGATCGAGGCGATGGTCCACTTCCTGCCGCGTACGCACGGCTCGGCCCTGTTCACGCGCGGCGAGACTCAGTCGATCTGCACCACCACGCTCGGCACGCGCGACGCAGAGCAGATGATCGACGGCCTCAACGGCCTGTCGTACGAAAACTTCATGCTCCACTACAACTTCCCGCCCTACTCGGTCGGTGAAGTCGGTCGCTTCGGTGCGCCGGGTCGTCGCGAAGTTGGCCACGGCAAGCTTGCCTGGCGCGCGCTGCACCCGGTGCTGCCGTCGAAGGAAGAGTTCCCGTACACGATCCGCGTTCTGTCGGACATCACCGAGTCGAACGGCTCGTCGTCGATGGCGACGGTCTGCGGCGGTTCGCTGTCGATGATGGATGCGGGCGTTCCGCTCAAGCGTCCCGTCTCCGGCATCGCGATGGGCCTGATCCTCGAGGGCAAGAACTTCGCGGTTCTGTCGGACATCCTGGGCGACGAGGATCACCTCGGCGACATGGACTTCAAGGTCGCCGGCACGTCCGAGGGCATCACCACGATGCAGATGGACATCAAGATCGCCGGCATCACCGAAGAGATCATGGGCAAGGCGCTGGCACAGGCCAAGGAAGGCCGTGCGCACATCCTGGGCGAAATGGCCAAGGCGCTCGACCACACGCGTGAGGAGCTGTCGGCACACGCACCGCGTATCGAGACCTTCACGATCGAGAAGTCGAAGATCCGTGAAGTCATCGGCACCGGCGGCAAGGTGATCCGCGAGATCGTGGCGCAGACCGGCGCCAAGGTCGACATCGACGACGAGGGCGTGATCAAGGTGTCGTCGTCCGACCCTGCGCAGATCGAAGCCGCGATCAAGTGGATCAAGGGCCTGGTCGAGGAAGCCGAAGTCGGCAAGGTCTATGACGGCAAGGTCGTCAACCTGGTGGACTTCGGTGCGTTCGTGAACTTCATGGGTGGCAAGGACGGTCTCGTCCACGTGTCCGAAATCAAGAACGAGCGCGTCGAGAAGGTCTCGGACGCGCTGAGCGAAGGCCAGGAAGTCAAGGTCAAGGTCCTCGAGATCGATCCGCGCGGCAAGGTTCGCCTGTCGATGCGCGTCGTCGACCAGACGACCGGCGAAGAGCTGGAGGACACGCGTCCTGCCCGTGAGCCGCGCGAAGGCGGTGACCGTGGTCCGCGCGGTCCGCGTCGCGATGGCGATGGTGGTCGTGATGCCGGTAACAACGGTGGCGGTCGTGGCCCGCGCGGCGAAGGCGGCGGCGGTGATCGTGGTCCCCGTGGCCCGCGTCGTGACGGCGATGGCGGTCGTGATGGCGGCAACGGCGGTGGCCGTGGCCCGCGTCGCGACGGCGGTGGCCAGGGCGGCGAGCGCGCTCCCCGCACCGAGCGCTCGGACGGCGACAAGGCCCCCGAGTTCGCTCCGGCGTTCCTGACGGGCGATCGCGACTAAGCGAGCTTGCCGACTGGCAACTAGCGAAAGGGGATCCGGGCAACCGGGTCCCCTTTTTCGTGGTAATCGCGATTGCGGAAGCCAGAGGCGCGATGCCGCGGGATCCGCGTTCTACAATTTGTACGAGAATGACGGCCGGACACGTTGCTATCGGCTTGCGGGGTCCAGCCTGCATGCGCATTCTCGGCCAAGGCAGCAGAGATGCGGGGGCATCATGGCAACCTTGGCGACCAGCGTGTCGGCGATCACCGCCGAGCGGCGTTTCTATCTCATGCTGGCTGCGATCATCGCGGTCACCGTCTTCGCAGGGTTCGGGCTGGACCTGCAGCGGACGGACTGGAATATCGTCGGGCTTCCCGCCCAGGTCCATCTGCACGCTGCCGTTTTCTTCGGCTGGATCATCCTCTACGTCGCGCAGAACTGGCTGGTCGACCGGGGATCGATCGCGATGCACCGGCGACTGGGCGTCGCGACCGCATGTCTGGTCCCGGTCATGGTCGTGGTGGGCGTCGCGACGACGGTCATGGCCGTCCGGCTAAACCGCGTCCCGCCCTTCTTCACGCCGGGCCTTTTCCTCGCGCTCGATCTTCAGATCATCGGCTTTGCGATCCTGGCGGGCTGGGCGATCCAGTTGAGACACCGGTCCGACTGGCACAAGCGCCTGATGCTGTGCGCGACGATTCTGATCATGTCGCCGGCGCTGGGGCGCATTCTGCCGATGCCGCTCATGGGCCCGTCCGGCACATGGGCGATATTCGTCGCCACCATGGTCTATCTGGGGGCTGCGATGCTGTTCGATGCGCAACTGCGCGGGCGGGTGCACCTAGCCTATTGGTGGGGCGCGGGAATGCTGACCCTCGTCCAGCTGCTGATCGGCATCGTCGGGTTCAGCCCGCGGCTCGACAAGCTGGTCGCGCAACTTGCCGCCTAACGGCGGGCACGCGCTTGAGTAGAATTTGAGTGGGGAGCTTCTGTTGCTCGGTGCCCCCCGTACCGCCGGTTTCCACTTCTGTTGCCCGGTGTGGCCCGAACCGCGCTTTCGTCCGTATAACTTAGGTCGTTAGACCGTCAGTTATGCGGCAATTGCGAGTGCTTCGTTATCGTTGGCACTTGTGTATGGGCCGTTGCGGTGGTCCCATTCCGAGCGAAACATAGCGTCGTTGAACACACGTCGATCCTAGTTCGACCCCGTCATCGTCCCCCTCTTGCGAAGAGGGCGGTGGTGGAGTCGCCGGGTACTGCCCCCGGGTCCGCTGTGTCTATGACACGCCACGGTTTATCGCCATAGTCACCAGGAGAGAATTCCCCCGATGACGCTTGTGATATAGAGCGGCGGTCGGCCGATTAAAAGCCTGTGATTTTGCCCTTTGCGGCCTTTCGCTCGCCACAAACCGCGTGCATAGAAATCTGTATTATGTTGACGCAGCGCTCTCGCTACGCGCTTCGCGCGATGATCTTCCTTGGCGGCGCCCCGGTCGGTGGTCCACCGATCCCGATGACCCGCATCGCGGCCGAGGCTAATGTCCCGCGCAAGTTTCTCGAGCTGATCCTTGCGGACCTGCGCGAGTCCGGCTTGCTGCACAGCCATCGCGGCAAGATGGGCGGCTATCGCCTGTCGCGCCCCAGCCACCTGATCTCGCTCGGCGAGATCATCCGGATTATCGAGGGCCCGCTCGCGCTGGTGCCCTGCGTCAGCCGCACGGCCTATCGGCCCTGCCTCGACTGCAAGAGCGAGGCGGACTGCGCGATCCGCTTTGCGATGATGCGCGTCCGCGACGAGACTGCGCGGATCCTCGACGGCACGAGCCTGGCGGATGCCAACGCCGAGGATCTGGCCGCAGCCTGATCTCCCCCTCCCCCCGTGGGAGAGGGGCAGGACGGTCAGCCGCGTGCCTTGAGCTCGTCACGGATCTCCCGCAGCAGCGCGATCTCGACCGGCTCGGGCGCCGGCGCGACCGGAGTCGCTTCTTCCTCACGCTTGAGCCGCGCGGTTTCACGCTCGATCAGCGCCGCCGCGCGGTTCACGACGCGCAGGATCATGAAGATGATGAAGGCGACGATCACGAAGTTGACGAGCTGCGTCGCGAACGCGCCATAGCCGAGCAACGGCACCCCCGCCTTCTTCAGCGCCGCATAGTCGCTGAGCGAACCGGCATAGTTTGCAGGGACAGGCCCCATCCGCCAGAAATAGCTCGAAAAGTCGAGCCCGCCGAAAATCTTGCCGATCACCGGCATCAGCACGTCGTCGGTCAGCGAGGTGACGATCTTGCTGAACGCCGCCCCGATGATCACCGCAATAGCCAGATCGAGCACGTTGCCGCGCATGATGAACGCTTTGAATTCCTTGAGCATTTGCGCCCCCTTTTCCAGTCCCCCGCACGCTAGCCATCGATTTCGGTTTCGCCAAGCCGGTCCGCTGTCCTATGGGGGTGATACAGACCAGCAGGAGAGCCCCGATGTCGTCCTATGCCCAGATTCTTCGCGGATCCGCCGTCGTTGCGCTCGCGGCGACGCTTGGCGGCTGCGGGATCAACAGCATCCCGACCGCCGAGGAAAATGTGAAGGCGCGCTGGGCCGATGTGCAGAACGACTATCAGCGCCGCGCCGACCTGATCCCCAACCTCGTCGCGACGGTCAAGGCGGCCGGCGCGCAGGAAAAGAGCATCCTGGTCGAGGTGACGCAGGCGCGCGCCGCGGCGAGCACGGTGCAGGTCTCTGGCGACGACCTGACCGACCCTGCGAAGATCGAGCAGTTCTCGCGCGTCCAGGGTGCTGTCGGGCTGTCGCTGCAGCGACTGCAGGAGGCCTATCCCGAGCTGAAGAGCCAGGCCAATTACACCACGCTGATGAGCCAGCTCGAAGGCACCGAGAACCGCATCACGATCGCACGGCGCGACTATAACGGCGCGGTCCAGGCCTATAACACCAAGATCCGCACCTTCCCCGACGCGGTCGGCGCGAAGATCTTCTATGGCGCAAAGCCGATGGTGCCGTTTGCCGCGACCACGCCGGGGGCCGAGACGGCACCGACGGTGAACTTCGGCAACGCGAGCTGATCGCGGGGCCGGCGGCATGATCCGCGTCCTCGCGGCGCTCCTCTTCGCGGTGCTGCTCGGCAGCGGCACCGCAGGCGCCCAGACCTTTCCGAAATTCACCGGCTTCGTCGTCGACGCGGCAAACGTGATCCCGCCCGAGCAGGAGGCTGCGCTCACCAAACGACTCGACGATCTCCAACAAGCGACCGGCAACCAGCTGGTCGTCGCGACCATCGCCGATCTGCAGGGCTATCCGATCGAGGATTATGGCTATCGCCTGCTGCGGAACTGGGGGGTCGGGCTGAAGGACGCCAATAACGGCGCGATCCTGCTCGTCGCGCCGAACGACCGCAAGTTACGGATCGAGGTCGGCTATGGGCTGGAACCGGTCCTGACCGACGCGTTTTCGAGCGTCGTGATCAACCAGCAGATCCTGCCGCGCTTCAAGGCCGGGGACATGACCGGCGGTATCGTCGCGGGCACGAATGCGGTCGCGGACCAGCTCGCTTTGCCCGACGCCGAGGCCCGCGCGAAGGTCGGCGCGGCGGCGGCGGAATATGACAAGACGCATCGCCGCGCGCCGTCCGGCAACGGTGGCGGCGTGCCGATCGGGTTGATCATCTTCGGGATCGTGGCCGCCGCGATCGTCATTCCGATGATCTCGCGGCGTGCCGGTGGCACCCGCTATTCAAGCGGTGGCGGCGGCAACGGGACACTGCCGATCGTGCTGTGGAGCATCGCCAACGAGATGTCACGGCGCGGCGGCGGCGGCGGTAGCAGCTGGGGCGGCGGTGGCGGCGACAGCGGCGGCGGCGGCTGGATGGGCGGCGGTTTTGGCGGCGGCGGCGGCGGCTCTGCCGGCGGTGGCGGCGCATCGGGGAGTTGGTGACATGCGGTTGAGCGAAGCCGATCACGGCCGCGTCACCGCCGCTGTGACGCAGGCCGAAACCACGACGACGGGCGAGATCGTCACGATCGTCGCGCGCCAGTCCGACGCCTATCACGACGTCTCGCTGCAATGGTCCGTGCTTGCCATGCTGCTGAGCCTTGCGGTGCTCGCGCTGCACCCGGTGGCGGCCGACCAGATCTATGCGCGGCTCGTCGATCCGTGGGCGCAGTCGGCACCACAGGGCGCGTTGTTCGCGATCGCGCTCGTCCTGATGACGCTGGTGTTCCTGGGCATGCGCCTGCTGCTCACTATCCCCGCGTTGCGACTCGCGCTGACGCCGGGCGCGACGAAATCGCGGCGGGTGCGCAGGCGTGCGGTGATGCTGTTCCGGGCGGGCGCGGAAAAGCGCACGCGGGGCGCGACGGGCGTGTTGCTGTACCTGTCGCTTGCCGAGCACCGCGCGGAGATCGTCGCGGACTCGGGCATCCATTCGCGCGTGCCGAACGAGATCTGGGGTGCGGCAATGGCGGCCGTGCTCACCGCGGTGCGCGACGACCGGCCGGCGGACGGCATGGCCGATGCCGTCGCGCAGATCGGCACGGTGCTCGCCGAGCATTTCCCGCGAACCGGTGCGGCGAACAACGAACTTCCCGACAGGCTGATCGAATTATGAGCACGACCGTATGGGCGGGCAAGTTCCTGACCGTGCAGACCGAAGGCACCTGGGAATATGTGGAACGTCGCGGGCAGATCGCGGCAGCCGTGATCGTTGCGATCGACGCGGGCGACGTCATCCTGGTCGAACAGTTTCGCGTACCGCTGGGCCGCGCCTGCCTCGAACTGCCCGCCGGGCTGGTGGGTGACGAGACCGAAGGCGAGAGCGTCGCGGTCGCCGCCGGGCGCGAGCTCGAGGAGGAAACCGGCTACCGCGCGGCCGCGATCGAGAATCTGGGGCTCTTCTATTCGTCGCCGGGGATGACGTCCGAATGCTTCACGCTGGTCCGTGCGACCGGGCTGACCAGGGTCGGCGATGGCGGCGGCGATGGTGACGAGAACATCACCGTGCACCGGGTACCACTCGCCGACATTCCCGCCTTCGTCGCGGCAAAGCGTGAGGCGGGCGTTGCGATCGACGCGAAGATGCTGCTGATCCTCGCGGGATCGATCCTCTAGCGACGCTCGCGCTGAGCCGTTTTCAACGCCGTTGCCGGAACGGCGTCGGGTAGTCGCTTATTTGAAGTTGTCCGCGTAGCTCTGCAGCTTCAGCGTCTTCTGCGGCGCCGGTACGACCGTGTAGCCGAACCCTTCACGCTCGCAATGCGCGATCGCGGCCTCGGCGGTCGGGAAGAACAGGCGGAGCTGGTCGCGCGTGTCGCCGCTGCCGGCCCAGCCGGTCAGCGGGTCGGGGCGCTTGGGCTCCGAGGGTTCGAATTCGAGCTGCCAGCTGTCGGTCCGGTGCTTGCCGGACTGCATGGCGTTCTTGGGGCGCTGGAAGATACGGGCGGTTGGCATGGGCTCCCCTTATCGCGAAGTTGCGCCCCTTGCATCCGCCTTTTTCGTGCGCAGCGTCGCCGATGCCGCGGCGGGATCGTCGGGCCAGGGATGCTTGGGGTAGCGACCGCGCATTTCCTTGGCGACCGCGACCCAGCTTCCCGCCCAGAAACCGGGCAGATCGCGCGTCGTCTGGATCGGGCGTCCGGCCGGCGACGTGAGGCTCAGCACCAGTGGAACGCGCGCTTCGCCGATGGTCGGATGCACGCCGAGCCCGAACAGCGCCTGGACGCGCAGTTCGACACGGGGCCCTCCCTCGGCGGCATAGTCGATCGCGTGCGTGCTCCCCGCCGGACTCGTGAAATCGGGCGGCGCGAGGCGGTTGATCGTCTGCATTGCATCCCAGCCGAGCAGGTTGCGCAACGCCTCGACGAGTGCCCCCGGGGCGATCGCATCGAGTCGGCGCTTTCCGACGAGCATCGGCGCGAGCCATTCGTCCATGCGGTCGAGCAACGCCGCATCGTCGAGCGGCACGCCTGCATAGGCGGCGCGGTCGCGCAACGCCTGCCCGCCGTCGCTCCACGGCAGCAGCGAAAGACCGTGCTCGCGAACCGCCTCCAGCAGCGCGGCGAGGATCGCGTCGGGATCGGCGCCGCTGTCCGGACCGCTCGACAGCCGGATCGCGCCGAGCCGCCGGTCGCGCAGCGCCTGGATGCCGCCGGTCGCTGGGTCGAAGCTGACCGTGCGGCGCGATTCGATTCGATCGGCGAACAGCGCCTCGACCGTCGGCTGGTCGATCACGACAGCCGACAGGATCCGCGCGCCCGCCGCCGATCCCTGCGTATCGGCGACCGCGAGCCATTCCGCGCGGGCGAGCGGCGAGGTCGGATCGAGCCTGAACCCGCGTCCGCCGACCGATGCCCAGGTTTCGCCGGACGGGTCACGCCGCCGGGCGACGCGGTCGGGATAGCCAAGCGCGATGCACGTGGCGACGCCCCCGTCTGCCGGCGAGAGAGACCTGCGCGACGGTGCGAGGCGGGCCCACCGCTCGGCCATCCCGCGCGTGGCCTGCGCCTTCGCGCCGCGTTCGGTCTTCCAGCGGCGCAGGCGGGTTTCGACATCGACATCCTGGCCGCCGATCCCGCGTTCGCCGAGCAGCACCGCGACCTGCGCGGCGACCTCTGCCAGCCCCCGCTCCCCGGCGCGCAACAGCATATGGGCAAGGCGCGGCGGCATCGGCAGCTTCGCGATCGCACGGCCATGCGCCGTCGGACGACCGTCTGCATCGATCGCCTCGAGCGTCGACAGCCGGCGCAGCGCCTCGTCGATCGCCGCAGCGGGCGGCGCATCGATCCAGCGCAGGTCGCGGGGATCGGCGACACCCCACAAGGCACAGGCGAGCACCAGCGCGGACAGATCAGCCTCGAGGATCTCGGGCGGATCATAGCGCGGCAGCCCAGCGGTCGCGGCCTCTTCCCACAACCGGTAGGCGGTGCCGGGGCCCAGACGCGCGGCCCGGCCGGCGCGCTGCGTGACCGCGGCCTGGCTCGCGCGTTCGGTGACGAGGCGGGTCATGCCCGCCGCGCGGTCGTACCGCGGGCGCCGCGCGAGACCGGAATCGATGACGATCCGGATCCCGTCGAGCGTCAGGCTGGTCTCGGCGATGCTGGTCGCCAGCACGACCTTGCGACGGCCATCGGGTTCGGGAAGGATCGCCGCACGCTGCGCCGCCGGATCGAGGCTGCCATGAAGTTCGTGCACCACGATGTCGTCGGGCAGGTTCGCAAGCCGGTCCGCGGTCCGTTCGATCTCCGCGACGCCGGGCAGGAAGGCGAGCACGCCCCCCTGCTCCTCGCCGAGTGCGCGGCGGATCGCTGCCGCCATGCCATCCTCGATCCGCGCCTCTGCCGAGCGACCGATATGCCGCAGCGTCAGCGGATAGCTCCGCCCCTCGCTCTCGATCACCGGCGCGTCGTCCATCACCGCTGCGAACCGCGCGCCGTCGAGCGTGGCCGACATCGCGACCAGTCGCAGGTCGGGACGGAAGCCCGCCTGCACATCGAGTGCGAGCGCGAGCCCGAAATCGCCGTCGAGGCTGCGTTCGTGCACCTCGTCGAACAGCACCGCGGACACCCCCGCCAGTTCCGGGTCGGACTGGATCCGCGCGACGAAGATGCCCTCGGTGACGACCGTGACGCGCGTCGCCGCGGATCGCTTGCTGTCCATCCGCGTCGCATAGCCATAGGTGCGCCCGACCGGCTCGCCCGCCGTCGCCGCCATGCGCTCCGCCGCGGCGCGCGCCGCCAGTCGGCGGGGTGAGAGCAGCAGGATCTCGCCGGTGCACCAGGCTTGCTCGAGCAGCGCAGGCGCGACCGCGGTCGTCTTGCCCGCGCCCGGCGGCGCGACGAGCACGGCGGAGGACCGCGTACGCAGCGCGGTAAGCAGTTCGGGCAGGACGGCAAGGATCGGTAGCGGCGGCGGGGTCATCGCCGCCTGCTGCCACAGATCGATCGTGGCGCAACCGCTTTTCAGAGGTCCGCGCACCACCGCGACCGTCGTGCCCATCCCCCACCCCGCCGAACGCGGCTGGCAAGGACGCGCGAACCTGCTAGACGCGGGGCACGAATATGGCGTCCGATCCTTCCCCAAACTCTTTGACGGCGACCCGCCGGACCACCGACAGGCTGCGCGGCAGTGTCGCGCGCGTCTGGGCGAGCCGCTGGACCAAGGCGGCGCTCGCGTTGTTCGGCCTCGGGCTGATCGCGCTGTTCGGCTTCTGGCTGATCGTCGTCCGCGACCTTCCTTCGGTCGATACGCTGCGCACCTACGAACCGCCCTTGCCGACCAATGTGCGCGGGATCGATGGGGCCCCGATCCACAGCTATGCGCGCGAACGTCGCGTCGAGCTCAGCTTCGCCGAATATCCGCCGATGCTGATCAATGCGTTCCTGGCGGCGGAGGACAAGTCGTTCTTCGAGCATCACGGCGTCGACTTTCCGGGGCTTGCCGGCGCGGTCTTTGACTATGTCTCGAAGATCGGCAGCGGCCGACGCGCCCGCGGCGGATCGACGATCACGCAGCAGGTCGCCAAGAACCTTCTGATCGGCAACGAATATTCGCCGACGCGCAAGCTGCGCGAAGCGGTGCTGGCGTATAAGATCGAGGATACGCTGACCAAGCCTCAGATTCTCGAACTCTATCTGAACCAGATCGCGCTTGGCCGGAACGCGTTCGGCGTCGAAGCCGCCAGCCACGCCTATTTCGACAAGGACCTCGACCAGCTCGATCTCGCACAGATCGCCTATCTCGCGATCCTGCCCAAGGGTCCGTCAAATTACGATCCGGTGCGCTTTCACGACCGCGCGATGACGCGGCGCAACTATGTGCTCGACCGGATGCTCGAGAACGGCTTCATCAATCGCACGCAGTTCGACGCGGCGAACGCCGAACCGCTCGGCGTCGTGCTGCGACGCACGCCCCGGTTTGAAAGCGTCGGCGGCTATTTCGTCGAGGAAGTCCGTCGCCAGCTTATGGCCAAGTTTGGCGAAAGCGCGAAGGACGGTCCCTACAGCGTCTACTCGGGCGGCCTCTGGGTGCGGACCTCGTTCGACACGCGGTTGCAGGATCTGGCGCAGCAAGCCTTGCGTGATGGCCTGGTCCGCTTCGACAGCGGGCGCGGCTGGAACGGGCCGATCCGCCATGTCGAGATCGAGGACGACAACTGGCTCCAGCCGTTGCTCAACAGCAATATCGCGCTCGATTACCGCAACTGGGTCGCGGCGATCGTGACCGGCAAGGACGGCAATAGCTGGAACCTGGGCTTCCGCACCGGAAAGACCGGCACGCTGCCGCGCTATGCCGCGCAGATGGCGGTGCGCGGCAAGGGCGGCAATGCGTTCGGGGCGATCAAGACCGGCGACATCATCGCGGTCGCGCCCGAAGGCGGCGAGTTCGCGCTCCGGGCGATCCCGAAGGTTTCAGGTGCGTTCGTCGTCGAGGAGCCTGCCAGCGGCCGCGTGCTTGCGATGCAGGGCGGCTTCGACGACCGGTTGCAGGCGTTCAACCGCGCGACCCAGGCGATGCGCCAGCCCGGATCGACGATCAAGCCGATCGTCTATTCCGCCGCGCTCGACAACGGCATGACGCCCGCCTCGATCATCGTCGACGGGCCGTTCTGTGTTTATCAGGGCGCGCGGCTGGGGCAGAAATGCTTCCGCAACTTCGGCAATTCGCGCGGCGCCGGGCCGCACACGATGCGCTGGGGCATCGAACAGTCGCGCAACCTGATGACGGTCCGCGCCGCCGCGCAGACCGGCATGCCCAAGGTCGTTGCCACCATCAAGAAGATGGGGGTAGGCGATTACGCGCCCTATCTTTCCTTCGCGCTGGGTGCCGGCGAGACGACCGTGGGGCGGATGGTCAACGCCTATTCGATCCTCGCGAACAACGGCAAGGGCGGGCCGCCGTCGCTGATCGACTTCGTCCAGGATCGGCACGGCAAGGTGATCTGGCCCGAGAACTGGCGCGCCTGCGACCGGTGCAACGCCCCCGACTGGGACGGCAAGCCGATGCCGCGTCCGGTCGCGCGCCAGCGCCAGGTGCTCGACGCGATGACCGCCTATCAGATGGTCCACATCACCGAAGGGGTCGTCCAGCGCGGCACCGCGGTGACGCTGCGCGATCTCGATCGGCCGATGTTCGGCAAGACGGGCACGAACAATGGCCCGACCGACGTCTGGTTCATCGGCGGAACCCCGCAATATGTCGGCGGCCTGTATATCGGCTTCGATACGCCGCGGAACCTTGGCAGCGCAGCGCAGGGCGGCACGCTGGCCGCGCCGATCTTCAAGCAGTTCGCGGTCAAGGCCTATGCCGATCTGCCCAAGCTGCCATTCCGCGCACCCGCGGGCATCCGGATGGTCCGGATCGACCGGGGGAGCGGCCGCCCGGTCTATGGGACATGGCCGAACACCGATGATCCCAAGCCGGGCGTCATTTGGGAAGCGTTCAAGCCCGAAAGCGAACCGCGGCGTGCCGCGCGCCGTGCCGGCCCCGCCACCACCACCACGACCGCGCCGACCGCCGCCCCCAAGGCAGAGGCTCCGCGCGACAGCGATTTCTTGCAAAGACAGGGCGGAATCTACTAGCCGTCCCCATATTCCGGGGCTGGCTGTTCATGCCGACCCCAACACTGGAGAATACCCATGCGCGCCGAAGCGCAGGCTCACGTTGACACCATCAAGGACGCGCTGGCGTTGTTGCGCCGTTTTCTCGACTGGGACCGCGCACTGCGTCGTCTCGACGAGCTGAACGCGCGCGTCGAGGATCAGGCGCTCTGGTCGGATCCCAAGGCTGCGCAGGAGGTGATGCGCGAGCGTCGTCGTCTCGACGAGGCGATCAGCGCGACGCGCGCGATCGAGAGCGAGCTCAGCGACACGTCCGAGCTGATCGAAATGGCCGAGGCCGAGGGCGACACCGCGATGGAAGCGGACGGCGTCGCCGCGCTCGCCGAACTCGCCGCCCGCGCGGACAAGGACAAGATCAAGGCGCTGCTCGCGGGCGAGGCCGATGCCAACGACACCTATATCGAGGTCAATGCCGGTGCCGGCGGGACCGAGAGCCAGGATTGGGCGGGCATGCTCAGCCGCATGTATTCGCGCTGGGGCGAACGCCACGGGCTGAAGGTCGAACTGGTCGACCAGCATTCGGGCGAGCAGGCGGGGATCAAGTCCGCGACGCTGCTGCTGAAGGGCGAGAACGCCTATGGCTATGCCAAGACCGAGAGCGGCGTGCACCGGCTGGTGCGCATCAGCCCCTACGATTCGGCAGCACGCCGGCATACGTCGTTCGCCAGCGTCTGGGTCTATCCGGTCGTCGATGACAATATCGAGGTCGAGTATAACGAGAGCGACCTGCGCATCGATACGTATCGCGCATCGGGCGCAGGCGGCCAGCACATCAACACGACCGACTCGGCGGTGCGCATCACGCACGTCCCGACCGGCATCGTCGTCCAGTGTCAGAACCAGCGATCGCAGCATAAGAACAAGGCCGAGGCCTATAATCAGCTCCGCGCGCGGCTCTATGAACGCGAGCTCGCGATCCGCGAGCAGGCAGCCAATGCCGAGAATGCGTCGAAGACCGATATCGGCTGGGGCCACCAGATCCGGTCCTATGTGCTGCAGCCGTACCAGATGGTGAAGGACCTGCGGACCGGCGTGGTCTCGACCAGTCCGTCGGACGTGCTCGACGGCGATCTCGAGGCGTTCATGGCCGCGGCGCTGTCGCAGCGTGTGACCGGCGAGGCGGTCGAGGTGGAGGACGTCGATTGAAGATGACGCTCGTCCTGGCCCTGCTGCTGTCCCCGATCTGGCTGCTAGCGGCATGCGATGGCAGCAAACCGCTGATCCAGCGTGAACCCAAGGATGCGGGCCCCTTCCCCGCCGCCGACCGGCCGGTCGCGTCGATCGTCTCCGCGCGCTGGTCGAACGAGGAGGCGCGCGACCGGCTGAACGAGGCGGGCGAGGTCATGACCAAGGCGGATATCCGCAAGGGCATGACCGTCGCCGATATCGGCGCAGGCGAGGGCTATTACACGATCCGCGCCGCCGCGCGGGTCGGCAAGGACGGTCGCGTTCTCGCAGAGGACATCGTCGCGAGCGTGCGCGACCAGCTGGCGGAGCGCGTCGCGCGCGAGGATCTTACCAATGTCAGCGTGCGACTCGGTGAAGCCAATGATCCGAAGCTGCCCCCGGCGAGTTTCGACCGCGTGCTGATGGTGCACATGTATCACGAGATCGAGCAGCCCTATGAATTCCTGTGGCGGCTTCGTCCTTCGCTGAAACCCGACGGACTGGTCGTCGTCGTCGACGCCGATCGCGAGACGCGCAACCACGGCACGCCGCCCGCACTGCTCAAATGCGAGTTCGCGGCGGTCGGCTATACGCAGGTC
Source organism: Sphingomonas sp. STIS6.2 (assembly GCF_000732685.2). NCBI lineage: Bacteria > Pseudomonadati > Pseudomonadota > Alphaproteobacteria > Sphingomonadales > Sphingomonadaceae > Sphingomonas > Sphingomonas sp. STIS6.2. Next base: position 17,939 of record NZ_JPDP02000160.1, on the reverse strand, counting down.
GACAGGGACGATATGCCGTCGGCGGGCGGCTATATGGCCATGTTCCGTGCGACCGGCCCGCGCCCCGCGCCCGAGGCGATCCGCGCCTGCCGGACGAAATAGCGCCACCGGGTGGAGCAAGTGTTGCTCCGGACCGTCAGACCACCCCCATCGCGCGCAGGCTCGCCACCCGGTCGCCAGCGATCACCACGTGATCGAGCAGCACGACCTCCACGGTCCGCAACCCGGCCGCCAGCGCACGGGTAAACGCCACGTCGCGGGTACTCGGGGTCACGTCCCCGCTCGGATGATTGTGCGCGATCACCACCCCCTGCGCCGCGAACGCCAGCGCATCGGCAGCGATACTGCGTACCGCGATCCGCACCTGATCGCGCCCGCCCGCCACATGCCGCATGCCCAAAAGCCTCCGATTCGGATCAAGATAGGCGACCGCCACCGCCTCGGTCGCTGCATGCCCAAGCCTTGCGAACAGCGCGCACGCCGCTGCAAGGTCGGCAATGATCGGAGCGGAGGCGGGCGAGGCGGGCACCACCTCGACTGTCGCATCGCCGCCCCTGTCGCATCCACAACTGCATCCGCTTGAGCGATCCGTCCCGCACCGCTAGGCCGTCGCGATGCGCCAATATCTAGACCTCATGGACCGCGTGCTCTCGACCGGAGTCGAGACGATGGACCGCACCGGCACGGGCACGCTCAGCGTCTTCGGTGCGCAGATGCGCTTCGATCTGGCGCAGGGCTTTCCCGTGCTGACGACAAAGAAGCTTCACCTGCGCTCGATCATCGTCGAACTCCTGTGGTTCCTGCGCGGCGACACCAATGTTCGCTGGCTGCAGGACCGCAAGGTCGCGATCTGGGACGAATGGGCGGACGAGAGCGGCGATCTCGGCCCCGTCTATGGCAAGCAATGGCGCGACTGGGTGGCCGGCGACGGTCGCCATATCGATCAGATCGCCGAGCTGGTCGACCAGATCAAGACCAACCCCGCCTCGCGACGTCAGATCGTCTGCGCGTGGAACCCGGGCGATCTGCACGCCATGGCGCTGGCCCCCTGCCACTGCCTGTTCCAGACGCATGTCGCCAACGGCAAGCTCTCGCTCCAGCTCTACCAGCGCTCGGGCGACATCTTCCTCGGCGTGCCGTTCAACATCGCCAGCTACGCACTGCTGACGCACATGCTCGCGCAGCAATGCGGACTCGAGGTCGGCGAGTTCATCTGGACCGGCGGCGACTGCCACCTCTATTCGAATCATCTCGAGCAGGCGCGACTGCAACTCGGCCGCACCCCCGGCCCGCTCCCGCGGCTCGAGATCGTGCGCACGCCCGACTCGATCGACGCATATGAGTATGAGGATTTCGTGCTCCACGATTACGTCGCGCAGCCGCACATCAAGGCGCCCGTCGCGGTCTGAACAGAGAGCGAATCGCAATAGGAACCGGGTGCCGTCCGCGCGGTTGACCGTCCGAACCCATTCGGAAGGCCATCATGGACATCACCCAGCTCATCCTCGACGAACACGCGCAGCAGCGCGCGCTGTTCGCCCAGATCGACAGCATCGACGCCAAGGACACCGAGGCGCTTTCGGCACTGTGGACCCGCCTCAAGAACCTGCTCGACGCGCATGCCGAGGCGGAGGAGCGCTTCTTCTACCCGCGGCTGATGAAGATCGGCACCGGCGGCAACGACGCCGACTCGGCCGCCGAGGAGACCGAGGACGCAATCGAGGATCACAACGACATCCGCGAAACCGGCGAAGCGGTCGACAAGCACCCGGTCGGCTCGGACGCGTGGTTCGAAGCGGTCGGCGAATGCAACAAGGCGAACAGCGATCACCTCGCCGAGGAAGAGCGCCAGGGCCTGACCGACTTCCGCAAGCATGCGACGCTGGAAGAGCGGCACGAGCTGGGCGTCCGGTTCGCGGCGTTCGAGGCGAACCACCTGAACGGCGTGAAGGTCGTCGAGAAGGATCCCGAGGCGTACGTCAAGGAACACGCCCCGAACTGATTGACCCGCTTTATACCACCCCGGCGAAGGCCGGGGTCCAGGTGGAAAGGTGGTCGTAACGGAGCGCCGTCTTTCACCACCGACGTCCCCCAACTGGGCCCCGGCCTTCGCCGGGGTGGTGATACAAGCATAGCCCCCCGCCCCCATATCCGCCATGATACCCGCATGATCACCTTCTACCTCGCCCGCGCCAGCAACGGCGTCATCGGCCGCGACGGCCAGCTCCCCTGGCGCCTCCCTGCCGATCTCAAGCGCTTCAAGGCGCTGACGATGGGCAAGCCGATGGTGATGGGCCGAAAAACGTTCGAGAGCTTCCCGAGCCCCCTTCCCGGCCGCCGCCACATCGTCCTCACCCGCGGTCACTGGCACGCCGACGGCGCGGAAGTGGCGCATTCGATCGACGAGGCGCTCGGGATGGCCGGCGACGACGTCGCGGTAATCGGCGGCGCGCAAATCTATGCGCAGCTGCTCCCCCATGCAGACCGGATCGAGCTCACCGAAGTCCATGACGAACCCGAAGGCGACGCCATCGTCCCCGCGTTTGACGGCTGGCACGAGATCGCCCGCGAAGACCATCCGGGCGAAAAGCAGCGTCCACCCTACAGCTTCGTCACCCTAACCCGCCGGTAAAGACCGTTCCCCCCGCGGAGGCGGGAGCTCGGACCCGGCTCCCGCCTTCGCGGAAGAACAAGGAGGCGCGGGAGACAACGACACGGAAGGACTATCGTCATCCGCGGCGTCTGGGTACTGACCCGTGCATGCAACGGCTTGACGGTGGCGCATCCATCCCTTCGCATCTGGCGGACGGGATCGTGGCGCTGGGTAATTTCGACGGATTTCATCTCGGTCACCAGGCGGTGGTCGCGCGCGCGATCGCGTGGGCCAAGGCGGAGGGTCGCCCCGCGCTGGTGGCGACGTTCGATCCGCATCCGGTCCGCCATTTCCGCCCCGATACGCCCCCCTTCCGCCTCACCACGCTCGACCAGCGCGAGCGGCTGTTCGCAGACGCTGGCGCCGATGCGATGGTGGTGTTCCACTTCGACGGCGATCTCGCCGCGCTGACCGCCGAGCAGTTCGTCGCCGACCGGCTCGAACGCAATCTGCGGATCGGCGGCGTGGTGACGGGCGAGGACTTCACCTTCGGCCATGCCAAGAGCGGCACGGTCCACACGCTCGCCGCGCGCGGCCCGGTCCACGGCTTCCGCGCGGAAACCGTCGGCGCGGTCGCGCTGGATGGCGAGACGGTGTCCTCGACCCGGATCCGCGAGGCGCTGCGTGCCGGCGACATGGCGACCGCGACGCGGCTGCTCACGCGTCCGTTCGCGATCGAGGGCGTGGTGCAGCATGGCGACAAGCTTGGCCGCACGATCGGCTATCCGACCGCCAATCTCGACATGGGCAACTATCTGCGCCCTGCCTACGGAATCTACGCGGTGACCGGGCGGTTGGAGGACGGCCGCGTGCTCAAGGGCGCGGCGAACCTCGGCATCCGCCCGAGCTTCGATCCGCCGAAGGAACTGCTCGAGCCGCATTTCTTCGATTTCGCCGAGAACCTGTACGGGCAGACAATCGAGGTCGCGCTGATCGACTATCTGCGCCCCGAGGCGAAGTTCGACAGCCTCGACGCGCTGATCGCGCAGATGGACATCGACTGCGACCGCGCGCGCACCATTCTGGGCTGACTGCGCCACTGCTGGTGCGTGCGGGAGGGGGGATGGCAACGGGCCCCCGGCTCGGCTACAGCCCGCCCCACCTATGACCGACGCAACCGCCCCCGCCGCGCGCGATTATCGCGACACCGTCTTCCTGCCGAAGACCGACTTCCCGATGAAGGCCGGTCTCGCCGCCAAGGAGCCGGCGATCCTCGAGCGCTGGGCAAAGCTCGGCATCTACGACCGGCTGCGCGAACAGCGGCTCGGGCGCGAGCGGTTCATCCTGCACGACGGCCCCCCGTACGCGAACGGCGACATCCACATGGGCCATGCGATGAACAAGGTCCTGAAGGACATCATCGTCCGCTCGCAATCGCTGATGGGCAAGGACGCGCCCTATGTCCCCGGCTGGGACTGTCACGGCCTGCCGATCGAGTGGAAGGTCGAGGAAGCGTATCGCGCGAAGAAGCTGAACAAGGACGACGTCCCCGTCGACCAGTTCCGCGCCGAATGCCGCGCCTATGCCGAAAAATGGGTCGCCGTGCAGAAGGGCGAGTTCGAGCGGCTCGGCGTGATGGGCGACTGGGCCGATCCGTACCTGACGATGAAATACGATGCCGAGGCGACGATCGTCGGCGAACTGCTCAAGTTCGCCGAGAGCGGCCAGCTGTATCGCGGCGCGAAGCCCGTGATGTGGTCGCCGGTCGAAAAGACCGCGCTCGCCGAGGCCGAGGTGGAGTATGAGGACATCGTCTCGACGCAGATCGACGTCGCGTTCGAGATCGTCGACGCGCCGAACGCGCCCGAACTGGTCGGCGCGCATGCGGTGATCTGGACGACGACGCCGTGGACGATCCCGGTGAACCAGGCGCTGAGCTATGGGCCTGAGATCGAGTATGTCGTCGGTCGGTTTATAACGAAGGGCATGGCGCCGTTCGTCCAGCCCGGTGAGCAGGGTGGATCACTTCCCGAAAGTCGCACGCTTTTAATTGCCCTTCCGCTCGTAGAGCAGTTCGCCGATCGAATGGGGTGGGAATTTGCCGGGGCGATCTGGCAAGGCAAGGGCTCGCAACTCGAAGGCGCCACCGCACGCCACCCGATGCACGCACTCGGCGGCTTCTTCGCAAAACCCCGCCCGTTCCTCCCCGGCGACTTCGTCACCACCGACGCGGGCACCGGGCTCGTCCACATGTCGCCGGATCACGGCGAGGACGATTTCGAGCTCTGCAAGCAGTACGGCATCGACCCCGTCTTCGCGGTCGACGGCGCAGGCATGTACCGCGCCGACTGGGCGTGGCTCGGCGGGCAAGGGTCCGTCATCAACAAGAAGTTCGTGGCCGCCGACGGCCCGATCTGCACGGACCTGCGCGCGACCGGCGCTCTGCTCGCGGCGAGCGACGACTTCAAGCACAGCTACCCGCATTCGTGGCGCTCCAAGGCCAAGGTGATCTTCCGCGCGACGCCGCAATGGTTCATCCCGATGGATGCGGCGACGTCGGTCGGCACCCAGGGCGCTTCGACTTCGCTCAGCACGAACGGGGTTGGGGATGCGGCCGCACCCCCGTTCGCCCTGAGCGAAGTCGAAGGGCCTGGATCGAGCAACGGCGCAACCCTCCGCGAGATCGCGCTCGACGCGATCGCCGCGACCACCTGGATCCCCGCACGCTCGGAAAACCGGATCACGTCTATGGTGCAGGGCCGCCCCGACTGGGTCATCTCGCGCCAGCGCGCCTGGGGCGTGCCGATCGCGCTGTTCGTCAACCGCGCCACCGGCCAGTATCTGAACGACCCCGCGGTCAACGCGCGCATCGTCGAAGCCTTCCGCCAGAACGGCGCGGATGCGTGGTACGCCGACGGCCACCAGGCGCTGCTCGGCCCCGACTATGCGCTCGCCGACTATGAGGTGGTTAAGGACATCCTCGACGTCTGGTTCGATTCGGGCTGCACGCACGTCTTCACCGTCGAGGCACGCTATGGCGAAGGCACCCGCGCCAACCTGTATCTCGAAGGGTCGGACCAGCATCGCGGCTGGTTCCAGTCGAGCATGCTCGAAAGCTGCGGCACTCGCGGTCGCGCGCCCTATGACGCGGTCCTCACCCACGGCTTCGCGCTCGACGGCCAGGGCCGCAAGATGTCGAAGTCGCTCGGCAACGTTGTCGATCCCTTGAAGATCATCGGCGAGAGCGGCGCGGACATCCTGCGCATGTGGGTCGCCTCGACCGACTATTTCGACGACGTGAAGATCGGCAAGGAGGTGCTCGCCACCGCGTCGGATTCCTACCGCAAGCTGCGCAACACGTTCCGCTACATGCTCGGCGCGCTCGAAGGCTTCGACGAGTCCGAGCGCGTCGCGGTGTCCGACATGCCCGAGCTCGAGCGCTATGTGCTCCACCGTCTCGGCATGATCGACACCGAGCTGCGCCAGGCGGCGGAAGGCTATGAGTTCAACCGCTACACGCGGCTGCTGACGGACTTCGCGAACGAGGACCTGTCCGCGTTCTTCTTCGATATCCGCAAGGACTCGCTTTACTGCGACGCGCCCGGCGACGTGAAGCGCCGCGCGTACCGCACCGTCCTCGACGTGCTGTTCCACGCGCTGGTCCGCTACGCCGCGCCGGTGCTGTGCTTCACCGCGGAGGAAGTCTGGCAGTCGCGCTTCCCGAGCGACGACAGTTCGGTCCACTATCTCGAATGGCCGTCGCTCCCGTCGCTCGACGCGGACGACGTCGTCGGCGCCAAGTGGCAGGAAATCCGCGCGCTGCGCGTCGCGGTCACCGAGGCGATCGAGCCGTTGCGCCGCGAGAAGACCGTGCGGTCCAGCCTCGAGGCCGAGATCACCGTCCCGGCGATGCTGCTCGACGCCACCGCGCTGGCCGAGGCGTTCATCGTCGCCAAGGTCACGCCGGGCGATGCGGTCACCGTGACGCGCACCGACTTCCACAAATGCGGCCGCTGCTGGCGTCACCTTCCCGAGGTGACCACCGACGGCGAGCTCTGCGACCGGTGCGAAGAGGTGGTGGCGCATGCGTAACCTGCCAAAGGCCGGCTTCGGGGCGGCGATCGCGCTGTTCCTCGCCGACCAGCTCAGCAAATGGGCGGTGACGCGCCCGCTCGGGATCGACTCGCTCGGCGATGCGCAGACGATCACGTCGTTCTTCGACCTGCGCTTCGTGCCCAATATCGGCATCTCGCTCGGGTTGCTGCCCGCCGATGGCCATCTGACGCGCTGGGCGCTGGTGCTGCTGACGGGGGCGATCTCGGTCGGGGTCGCAATCTGGATGACGCGCGAGAAGAACAGGGCGGATCAGATCGCGCTGGGCTTCGTGCTCGGCGGTGCGGTCGGCAATATTCTCGACCGGATCCGGCTCGGTTATGTCGTCGATTTCGCCGACCTGCATATCGGCGAGTGGCGCCCGTTTTTGGTCTTCAATGTCGCGGACGCAGCGATTACTGTCGGCGTGCTCGTCCTGCTTGTCCGGGCGCTGCTCGTGCGCGAGAAGCCCCCTGTGGAGAATTCCCATGCGTAAGTTTGTGCCCCTGGCTGCCGGTCTGGCGAGCGTCGCGTTGCTGTCCGGCTGTGGCGCCGGCAAGAGCCTCGATCGTGCGCGGCCGGACGAGTTCGCCGTCGCCCGCCAGGCTCCGCTGGTCATTCCCCCCGATTTCGCGCTGGTCCCGCCGCAGCCGGGTGCCGCACGGCCGCAGGATACCGCCGCGAACGCCCAGACGCTCGACGCGCTGTTCGGCGGCACCGCCGCGCGCAGCCCTGCCGAAGCCGGCGTGCTGAGCGAAGCTGGCCCCAGTGCCGCCGATCCCGGCATCCGGTCGAGCGCGGGCGATCCCGGCACGACCGTGATCGACAAGGGCTCGACCACGCGCGACATCGTCGCCGCCCCCGAAGGCGACGGCCAGGATGCGCGCGCCACCGCCAACTGAGCGGCTGCCGCAAGACGTAAAAAGGGCGGCTCCCGCAGGGGGGCCGCCCTTTTTCGTGTTCAGTCGATGGCCACCCCGCCCGCCCTGCTCCGTAGGATACCTCAGCTTCCGCTGGGGTGACGAGAGGGAGGCAGGAAGCGACCGTGCAAAATGCCGCAAGCGCGCGCTCCCGCCGTCCCAGCCAAGCGCCAGGACGACGACAGCACCCGCGCTACGTCAGAACGCGGCGGTCAGCGACGCCAGCACCTTTCCGTTGGCGATCGAACCGACGCCGTCCTGTCCGCGGCTGAAGCTCGGCTGGAGATACGCCGACTCCGCCTTGCTGATGTCGGTATCGACATAGGCGACGCCCAAGGTCAGCGGTGTGCCCGGAATCACGTAATCGGCACCCACCAGCCAGTCGAAATATTCGCCGGTCGGCGACACGCTGGTGGCGAATGGCCCGAGCCCCTTGTTGCCGTTCGAATAGCCGACATGCGCCTTCACGGTCAGGCCGGTATCAGGAATGCCGCTGCTGACATCGCCCCACAAATACAGGTTCGAATCCTTGGCGTTGACGCGGTCATAGACCCCGTTGGCGGCCGAGGTGCCGTTCGAATACCAGGGGCCCAGTGCCTGCTGCTTGGGCGCATAGGCGACGCCCGCGGTCAGCGCGACCGGGCCGGCGGTGCCCGAGAGCTTGGCATAGGGCTCGATGAAGTCGGTATTGTCGAAGCCCGACGGGTACATGTACCACGTCGCGCCGACGTCGAGCGTGCCGCCACCGACGGGAAGCTTGTACCCGGCGATCAGGTCGAGCTCCATGTTGGCGCCGCCGAAAGTACCCCAGCCGGCGAGGTTCGACCCCCAGGTGCCGATATAGACGCCGCTCTTGTGCGCGATCGTGATGCCGCCCTGGACCGCGAGATTTTCGTCCGACTGCGACACGCCGCGAAAGCGATAGTCACTGACAAGTCCGACCGATCCGCTGACCGTGACGTCCTTGGGTGGCGCCGTATCCTGCGCGAACGCAGGGGGTGCGGCAGCCAGCGCGAGGCCGCCGAAGAGGATAGTGGAGAAGCGCATCGTTTCCCTTTCGAAACTGGAAATTCGATGTCCCCGCCTGCACCCGCGGACGCCGCATCTATCGAGGCATGGCCTCCGAGCGCGGTCTTTCCTGCGGTGACAAATGAATGACAGTCGTTGATGCACTGCACAAGCGATTATTGCGCCAAGCGCGGTGTTGACGCCATGGATGTTGCGCACCGGCCACACCGTCTCGGTTGCAACGCTCTGGTGCGCGCCGGCCTATCGACGCAGGATCGGCGTGCGACGCGGCGCTTCCCAGCCCTCGCGCGCCAATTCGGGCATGTCCGCCTCGCGTTCTGGATAACCGAGGCAGAGATAGCCGACGAACCGCCATCCCTCCGGCACGCCCGCAATGTGCGCGATCCGCGCGGGGTCGAGGATCGAGACCCAGCCGAGCCCGATCCCCTGCGCGCGCGCCGCCAGCCACAGCGTGTGGATCGCGATCACGGCGGAATAGGCGACGCTTTCCGGCATAGTCTGACGCCCCAAGCCGTGACCCTGGCTCGGATCGGGTTCGACGAAAACCGCGATGTGAACGGGCGCCTGCTCAAGCCCGGCGAGCTTCAACCGGGCGTAGAGCGCGGCACGCGTCTCGTCTTGGCCGGCCAGCGCGGCGGCGTTGCAGGCGGCAAAGTCCGCGCGGATCGCGTCGCGTCGCGCGGAGTCGTCGATCGTCACGAACCGCCAGGGTTGGCTGAGCCCGACCGACGGCGCGGCGTCGGCGACCGCGAGCAGCGCGTCGACCGCGCCCGCGGGCAGCGCGTCGCGCCGGAACCGGCGGACATCACGGCGCCAGCGGAACAGCATATCGAGCCTGGCCTGAAACACCGTACCAAAGACCGGGCCTTCAGCGTCGGGCGGTTCTGTCTGCATGATCGCCACGCTGTACCCGCTCACGGCCGGCGAGCAAGGTCGCTAGCCGCGCACCGCCCGAAAGGCAGCAAGCCCCGCGTCGAGATCGGCGATCAGGTCCGCCGGATCCTCGAGCCCGATCTGCAGACGGATCATCGGCCCGGCAACCTCGCGGCGGGTGACACTGCGATAGCGGTGCGGATCGACCGGCAGCGCCAGGCTTTCGAACCCGCCCCAGCTATAGCCGATTCCGAACAGCTCGAGCGTGTCGATCAGCGCGGCCCGCGACGCCTCGTCACCGCCGTCCAGCACGAACGAGAACAGCCCGCTCGATCCCTTGAAATCGCGCACGAACAGGTCGTGCCCCGGGCATCCGGGCAGGGCCGGATGCAGCACCTTCGCCACCTCCGGACGCGCCTCCAGCCACTGCGCGATCGCCAGCGCGCTCGACTGGTGCTGGGCGAGGCGGACCGCCATCGTCCGCAGCCCCCGGCTGCCGAGCCAGCAATCGTCGGGACTGGCGATCTGCCCCAGCTGGAAGCTCGTCTCGCGCAGCGCCTTGAAATGGCCGGGCCCTGCCGTCACCGACCCGAGCATCGCGTCCGAATGGCCGACGACATATTTGGTGCACGCCAGGATCGTCAGATCGACTCCGTGGCCGATCGCCGGAAAGAACAGCGGCGTGGCCCAGGTATTGTCGAGCAGGGTCGTCACGCCGCGCGCGCGCGCCGCCGCGACAATGGCGGGGATGTCCTGCACCTCGAAACTGAGCGAGCCGGGACTTTCCATGAAGATCGCGCGGGTCTTCTCGCCGATCAGGTCGGCGATCCCCGCACCGATCAGCGGGTCGTAGAAGCGGGTCGTGATGCCGAAGCGCTTGAGCAGGCCGTTCGCCATCCCGCGCGTCGGGTCATAAGCGCTGTCGACCAGCAGTAGTTCGTCGCCCGGCGACAGTACCGAGAGCAAAGCCGCCGCGATCGCCGCGACGCCCGATCCATAGAGGAACGTGCCCTCCGCCCCGGGTTCGAGCGTGGTCAGCGCATCCGCAAGGCTCCACTGCGTCGGCGTGCCCTTGCGACCGTAGAACAGCCGGTGATGCGTATCGCGGGTCGCGCTGTCGCGAAGATGGCCAACGGAATCATACAGGATCGTCGACGCCCGCCAGACCGGCGGACTGACGATCGCCCCTTCCCCGACACCACGAGTCCATTCTGCGCGACGACCGGCGAGCACCACCTTGGTGCCGTCGCCGACCGGCCTTGTCGTTTCGGTCATTGCGTTCCTGTCGCCTTCGCACCCAGTGCCTTCGGAGTCGACGGATCGCCGCCCCATTCCGACCAGCTGCCGTCGTACAGCGCGGCCTCGTTGCCCAGCAGATGCGCGCCGAACGCCAGCACCGCCGCGGTGATTCCCGATCCACAGGTCGTGATGATCGGCCTTGCCAGATCGATGCCCGCGCCCTCGAATGCCGATCGCAGCGCGTCGCCGGTCTTCCACGTGCCGTCCGCGTTGAACAGCGTGGCATAGGGCAGCGATTTGGATCCGGGGATATGCCCCGACGCGGTGCCGGGTCGCGGATCTGCCTCGGCACCGGTGAACCGGGCGGCGGAGCGTGCATCGACGACCTGCTCGGCGCCGCTCGACAGGTTCGCGGTCATCTGGTCCTTCGTGCGAACAGCCTTGTCGTCGGCCCAGATGGTGAAGTGGCGATGCCGCACCGCCTGCTTGCCCGACTCCGTCTCGCGCCCTTCGGCCTGCCATTTGGCCAGACCGCCGTCGAGGATCGCGACATTGTGCGCACCAAAGGTCCGCAGCATCCACCAGGCGCGCGCCGCCGTGCGCCAGGGCGAGCTGTCGTACAGCACGATGCGGCTGCCGTCACCGAGCCCGAGCGACTGCATCCGGCTGGCGAACTTGGCGGGCGACGGCAGCATGTTGGGCAGGTCACTGTCGGTGTCGCGAAGCTCGGCGAGGTTCATGAACACCGCGCCCGGGATATGCGCCGCCGCATAGTCCGCCGCGGCGTCGCGACCCTCGGCATAGGTCGCGTCGACGACCCGCAGATCGCCAGCGCCCGGGACGCTGGTCTCGAGCGCGTTCGCCAACCATTCGGTGCTCACCAGCGTGTCCATGCCCTGCCCTCCTGACGGTTGGCGCGGATATTAGCCCGCGCACGGCCGAACGTCGAGGCCGCGGCTCGGCGCCGCCCCGCCAGCTAGGTCTTGAACGCCAGCCCGATCGTCACCGCCAGCCCGATCAGCGAAAGCATCTGGACGGTCGGCCAGTCGACCCAGCCGACCGCGTCGGGATCGCGCCGCCGATGGCGACGGCGGGCGCCCAGACCCGATGCGATCGCGAGCGCCGCAAAGCCGCCGCTCACCGTCCACAGCAACGGTGCCATGTCAGCTCCCGAGCTTTTCCACCTTGTCCTGAAGGCTGGCGAGTTCGGTGCGCAGGGCAGCGATCTCCTCGTCCTTCGTTGCCGCCGGCCTGGCGGCTGGTGCGGGGGATGCTGCACCCGCAGCATTGCCGGGGGCAAAGGCCTGCGCTGCAACGTCGAACATCGCCAGATTACGCTTGGCAATGTCGGCGAAGGGTGAATGGGCAAACGCCCCTTCGACCGCGGTCTTGAACTGTTCCTGATTGCGGCGGAAGCTGTCCATCGATGCCTCGAGATAGCCGGGCACCATCTTCTGCATCGAATCGCCGTACATCGAGATCAGCTGGCGCAGGAAATTGACCGGCAGCATCGTCTCGCCACGGCTTTCCTCCTCCATGATGATCTGGGTGAGGACGTTGTGCGTGATATCCTCTTCGGTCTTCGCATCGACGACCTTGAAGTCACGGCCCTCGCGAGTCATCGTCGCGAGATGATCGAGCGTGATGTAGGATGATGTTTCGGTATTATAAAGCCGCCTGTTGGCGTACTTCTTGATGATGACAAGCCCGTCGACCGTGCTTTGCTTCTTCATATGCAGCCCCTCCACGTGACCGGGGCAAACGCTACGCGCTTTGACATTGCGCCGCAACATGGTCCACGGCCGTTGCCGCTGTTCCTCGCCATGTTGCGCAACGAAACCGCAGCATCGCCCGACCGCCGGGCACGGGCGCTGGCCGGGCTCGACCGCTATCAGGCCGCGCCCCGGGACCTGCCTTTGCCGCCCCGCCCGATCCGCGCGTCGGCCGGCCGGGCGGTCCTGCGCGACTATGGCGGTGGCACTACGGGCAAGCCGGCGGTCATCGTTATACCCTCGCTGATCAACCCGGCGGCGATCCTCGATCTTTCCGCGGACACGTCGCTGATGCAGTGGCTGGCCACGCGGGGCTATCATGCGCACCTGCTCGACTGGGGAACGCCGGGGCCCGAGGATCGGGACCTCGACCTCGACGCGCATGTCGCGCGCATCCTCCTGCCCCTGCTGCAAGGGTTTGCCACCCCGCCGATCCTGGTGGGCTATTGCCTGGGCGGCACCCTCGCCGTCGCCGCTGCCGCCTTGACGCGGGTCGCGGGGCTGGCGACGATCGCGGCGCCTTGGCATTTCGCCGGCTATGGCGAGACCGCGCGTGCCGAGATGGCGCGACTTTGGCGCGCCGGTGCGCCGTTTGCGCGCCAGACGGGGCTGTTGCCGATGGAAGTGCTGCAAAGTGGATTCTGGCAGCTCGCGCCCGCGCAGACGATCGCGAAATACGAGGGGTTTGCCGACCGCGATCCGACCAGCCCCGGCGCGCGCGCGTTCGTCAGGCTGGAGGACTGGGCGAATGCGGGTGCGCCGCTCCCCGCTGCCGCCGCCGCCGGACTGTTCGGGGACATGATCGCCCGGGACCTCCCCGGACGCGGTCTGTGGCAGATTGCCGGTCGCCCGATCGCCCCGCGGGCGTTGTCCTGCCCCGCGGTCGAGTTCGTCGCGCGCAACGACCGGATCGTGCCCGCCGCCACCGCGATCGGGCTGGCGGACCGGCGCGACGTCGATGCCGGCCATGTCGGCATGATCGTCGGCAGCCGTGCCCGCGCCCAGCTCTGGGAGCCGCTCGCGAACTGGATAGATTCGCTCGGCTAGCGTATTGGATCCGCAAAACGAGAGGACCCGTCATGACCGCCACCCACCCCAGCGACATCGTCATCACCGCCGCCAAGCGCACGCCGGTCGGCAGCTTTCTAGGCGCCTTCGCCACCGTCCCCGCGCATGAACTCGGCCGGACCGCGATCGAGGCGGCACTCGCGCAGGCGGGTGTCGACGGTGCCGATGTCTCCGAAGTGATCCTCGGCCAGGTACTGACCGCTGCGCAGGGACAGAATCCCGCGCGTCAGGCGTCGATGGCGGCGGGCGTTCCCAAGGAAGTGCCCGCCTGGGGCGTCAACCAGGTCTGCGGCTCCGGGCTGCGCGCAGTCGCGCTGGCGTGCCAGGCGATCCAGACCGGTGATGCGACGATCGTCGTCGCCGGCGGGCAGGAATCCATGTCGCTGTCCGCGCATGCCCAGTCGATCCGCGGCGGGCAGAAGATGGGCAATCTCAGCCTTGTCGACACGATGGTCAGCGACGGTCTGACCGACGTGTTCAACGGCTATCACATGGGCATCACCGCCGAAAATCTCGCCGAGCAATATCAGGTGACGCGCAGCGAACAGGACGCCTTCTCGGTCGGCTCGCAGAACAAGGCGGAGGCCGCCCGCGGATCGGGCCGATTCAAGGACGAGATCGCCGCGGTAACGATCAAGGGCCGCAAGGGCGACACGATCGTCAGCGATGACGAATATATCCGCGCGGGCGCGACGATCGAGAGCGTGTCGGGCGTCCGGCCGGCGTTCAAGAAGGACGGCACCGTCACCGCGGCGAATGCGAGCGGGCTAAACGACGGCGCCGCCGCGCTGGTGTTGATGCGCCGTGACGAGGCCGAGCGCCGCGGCAGTCCGGTGCTCGCAACCATCCGCAGCTGGGCCTCGGCCGGCGTCGATCCGTCGATCATGGGCATCGGCCCCGTCCCCGCCACGCGCCGCGCGCTGGAGAAGGCCGGCTGGACGATCGCCGATCTCGACCTGATCGAGGCGAACGAGGCATTTGCCGCCCAGGCCTTGTCGGTCGGCAAGGAGCTCGGCTGGGATGCCGACAAGGTCAACGTCAATGGCGGCGCGATCGCGATCGGCCACCCCATCGGCGCGAGCGGCGCGCGTGTGCTGACGACGCTGATCTACGAAATGGAGAAGCGTGACGCCCGCAAGGGTCTCGCGACGCTCTGCATCGGCGGCGGCATGGGAATCGCCATGTGCCTCGAACGGTGAGACTGCCGTTGCCGCACTTATAAGCCTCAAACGAATAAAGGGGGCCGCTCGGTAAGACGAGCGGCCCCCTTTTTCATATTATCGCTCGGTCAGAACTTACCGGCAACGCTCACCGCGAACCGGCGACCGATCAGATCACTATAGCTGGCCGGGATGATGATCCCGTTATACTTTTCGCCGACCCTGTTGAACAGGTTGGTCACGGCAAAGGTAACCCGGAAACGATCGCTTGCGTTTATGTAGACGCTCGGATTGACCGTCACGAAATCCTTGAGCTTGTCGATTTCGCGAAGATCGGCACCACGGCTGACGCGAGAGAAAAGCTGCTCGCCGGTATAGTTGAACGAGGTGGAGATGCCGAAGTCGTCATGAAAATAGGAGAGGTTGTACTGGCCCTGAAACGTCGGATCGCCCAGCGTTCCGTCGGTCCGCACGGGGGCAACGCCGGTGATGTCGTTGACGCGCTTGAGCGAGACGAAAAGATTTCCCCGCATCCCGACCGAGCCAGGAATGCCCAGACCCGACAGCGGACGATTATAAGTGAGTTCGGACTGGATCCCTTCGAACTTGATCTTGTTTCCGTTGACGAAACCACTTCCGACACCCGGGTTTAGGGGGTCGTTGACCACCTGGCCACCATTGTTGCCACCGTTCGCCGATGCGCCGCCTTGTCCCTGTGCATAGCGTCGGATCTGTGAGCAGAACGCATTGCCGTTCGCCGGATCGGCGGCGTTGAACGTCGAATTGTCGAAACACGCCGATGCGATCTGCGCGACCGTCAGGCTGGCAATCGGATCCGAGATCTTGATGTTCACATAATCGACCGTCAGCGTCAGGTTGGGAATGAAACGCGGCTGTAGAACGACACCGTAGGTGAAGCTCTTCGCCACTTCATTCGCAAGCCCGACATTGCCCCCGTTGCGTCCCGGGACGGTGGCGGCTGCGGCATCCAGTGGCGTGGCATTCGGGAATGCCGACAGGAAGGCCGCGCAGTTGCGGGCACGGTTTTCGGGCGCGGCACCGGCATTGATGTTGGCAGGCGAACACAGGTCGGGAACCGTGGTGAACACGTTCGCAACGGGGGAGAACAACTCGGTGATGGCAGGCGCGCGGAACGACTTCGTATAATTGCCGCGCAGCGCGATATCCCGGATCGGCGCGAACGACACGCCGCCTGCATAGGCCGTGAAACCGCCATTGACGGTGTTGTTGACGTGACGGCCGCTGGCATTCAGCTGAAGCGAATGCAGGAACGACAACCCGTTCTGCGCCGTGACGATCGGAAGGATGACTTCGCCGAACACCTCGTCGACATTGTATCGTCCCGCGACCGGAAGAATGGCGACAGCACGCCCCTGCCCCAGTTGCTCGAAGGTGCTGGGGGTGAAGCTGCCGCGCTCCTCGCGATGCTCATAGCCCAGGTTCAAGCCGGTCTCGTTGCCGAACAGGTCGAACGGGCTGCCGCCGACATTGACGTTGTAAACGATCTGTTCGAGCCGGCTCCTCGTGATGTTCTCGGATACGATGTACGACCGTGCCTCCGGGCTCGAAAGACCTTCACCCAACAGGTTGAGCGGCACGCAGGCGGCGTCTGCGACTGGCGTACCGCCAGGTGCGGCCTGCACCAACGGGGTTGCCGTGCACACGATCTGCCCCGCAGCGTTCCGCGTGACGTTCACCGCATTGATGAACCGCTGCGCGTTGATGTCCTGTCGGGTATCGCGAATATCGACCCGACCGATGTTGCTGCTGGCTTCATAGTTGAAACGACGACCACCAACATTGAAATTGCCGCGGACGCCCGCGACGGCACGATATTGCTTGTTGGTCGAAAAGCCCGTCAGGTCGGCCAGATCGAGCGACGCACGCGAGACCTGGAACCGCTGGACGCCGAGCGCCGTCAGCTGCGCACGCGCCTGATCCGTCAGGAACGGGCTTGCGGTCGTGAACGTCAACGCGCCGCTGAGACCGCCGAACAGGCTGCTGTTGAAGGTTGGCTGCTGAACCAGTTCGTCACCGCGCGACTGGAAATAGGTTGCCTCGATGAAGACCTTGAACGCATCGGAAAAGTCGTAACCGGCAAAGCCGTTGAACACGTTGCGCCGCAGATCGCTGGTGATCTGCGAATAATCGTTGAAGCGGAACCCGTCGCCGCCGCTGCCCTGCTGGACGCTCACGAACCGGATACCCCGGTTGAAGGGCACGAGATTGCCGCTGCGGTCGAACTGATAATTCTGCACTGCCGCCGCGACTGAGCCGGTCCCGTTCGCGTTGGCGAAGGCCGACGTGATCAGACCTCCACCGGTCAGCAACGGCAACGTCCGGTCGCGTACCAGGATCGATCCGGGAAATCCGTCAGTTCCGGAATCATTGAAACCGATTCCCGTATTCACCCGGCCGTCATTTGCGGCGGTCGTACCAGCAGGGCGGCCGAGCTGTGCGGACTGCGCTGTCGAGGGATTGTCGGCCGATCCGATATTGTCGCGCAGAAATCCCCGTGAATTGTACAGCAAACCCTTCTGATAGTCGCGCGTATAGGCCAGCGTGATGTTACCGCGGCCATCGTCAAAGTCGAAGCCGCCCGCCAGCGCTAGGTTGTAACGGAATGCGTCCCCTTCTTCCGTGATACCGCTCAATGCGGTGTAGCGGACGCCCTTCAGGCGGGTGTCGAGAATGAAATTGACCGTTGAGGCAATCGCGTCTGAACCATAGGTGGTCGCCCCGACCGTCGAGATCTGTTCGATACGGTCGAGCAACAGCGTCGGAATGACGTTGACGTCGACCTGCGTCCCCGCGCCGCCCTGGTTGAAGATCGTCGTCACGTTGGACGATACCGAGCGGCGGCCGTTGATCAGCGTGAGCGTCCGGTTCGAACCCAGGCCAAGTCCGTTGATGAAATTGACGCCTTGGCCAAACGAACCCTGCGCGCCTGCGGGGGTGATGCTGCCGCGAATGCCCGGCGTCTCGTTCAGCGCATCGGCAGCATTGGTCAGGCCGCGATTGGACAGATACTGATTGTTGATCACCGTGATCGGCACGGTGCCTTCGACGTTCGGAAGCCGGATACGCGATCCGGTGACGGTGATCTCTTCGGGGGCGGACTCGCGCCGCGTTGCGCCATCGGCGCCCACCGCCGGCTCGCCCGCGACCGGCG